>CAMNJD010000326.1 GCA_946540705.1 uncultured Ruminococcus sp.
CAAAGGGACAATGTCCCTTTGGCGGGTTTGGGCGGAGCCCAATATCAATCATCGCGCAGCGATACCTTTTTCGACAGACTGAGAGCTTCGGCGGGAAACCGAAGCTCTCTTTCTTTTTTGCAGAATCCATCAGCAGATGCGCGGCAGCAGTTCACCCTTAGGCTGCGGGAGGATCGTCTGCGTGCCGATCTCAGTTTCCATGATGACCTTGCCGGCGTTCTCCGCAGTGACCCTGCCGATAATCGCGGCATTCTGCGAATATTTCCCCTTTCTCAACTCCGCGACAAGCGCCTCTGCGTGCTCCTGCGGTGCGAAAATGACCAGTCTGCCCTCACAGGCAAGGTACAGCGGCTCCAGTCCCAGCATGCCGCAGACACCCTTGACACGCGGATCGACCGGCACGGATGCCGCATCCAGCGTGATGCCGATATTGCTCTGTCCGGCGATCTCGTAGAGCACCGTGCCGACACCGCCGCGTGTCGCATCGCGGATCACATGGATCTCATCCGTAACACTGTACAGGCTCTCGACGGTGCCCCAGAGCGGCGCACAGTCGCTGTCCACATCGGATTCAATGCCGAAATCGTTGCGTGCCAGCAGGATCGTGCAGCCGTGCCGCCCGACGTCGCCGGTCACGATCACCGCGTCACCGGGCTTCGCCAGCGTGCCGGAGGTGTGTGCCTGCGGCATGATCTCGCCGATGCCGGTCGTCGTGATGAACACGCCGTCGCACTGCCCCTTGCCCGCGACCTTGGTATCGCCTGCAACGATGCGCACGCCGGCCTCAGCCGCCGTTTTCTCCATTGCAGCCGCGATCTCCTCGAGGGAATCCAGCGAAAAGCCCTCCTCAATGACAAAGGCACAGGTCAGATACAGCGGCTTCGCGCCCATGCAGGACAGGTCGTTGACCGTGCCGCAGATCGAGAGCTTGCCGATGTTTCCGCCGTTGAATTTCCACGGAGATACGATGAATCCGTCGGTCGAAGTCGCAATCTGCCCTTTTGGCTGCGGCAGGACAGCGGCATCATCGCCGGTAAACATCGGGTTCGCGAAATGTGCCTTGAAAACGCTGTCAATCAGTTCATTTGTCTGGGTACCGCCCGCGCCGTGCGCAAGCGTAACTGTTCTATCGCTCATAAAACAATCTCCTTTTATTCTGTGATCTCAAAGCAGCCCATGAAGCCGGTCAGCTTCGTGCCGGTATCGGTACCGGCGGGCAGCAGTGCCAGCGCGACCTGAAACGGCTCTGCGCTGCTGTCATCGAGCTGCTGCAAAAAGGCGTAATCGCCCTGAATATCTCTGACAATATAATCATGCGGTTCCATATTTCTCTCATACATCCTTCCGGTCAAACGGGCGGTTGAATGAACCGATCTCAATGAGATTCCCTTCAGGGTCCGCGATGTAGCAGGTGCGCTGTCCCCAGGGTTCCGTTGTCGGTTCGAGGACAGACGCCGCGCCCTTTTCGATCGCCTGCTGATAAGCGCGATCGACCTCCTCAAAGGTATCGACATAGAGCGCAAGCTCGGAGTGCCCGTTCAGTCCCTTGACATATTCGTATTTCCTGCCGGTCATGTTCTCGAAATCGCTGCGTCCGTAGAGCAGAAACAGCGTGCCGTCCTTGACCAGATAGACATTCGATGTATCCTCAGCCTCTTTGATCGCAAAGCCGAGCACATCGCGGTAAAAGCGGATCATGGTGCCCATGTCCTTCACAAACAGTCCAAAACCGTCCAGTCTCATAGATTCCCTCCGTCTGTTACACCAGACCGCTGTACTGATAATACGCGGAGCATGCACCCTCATCTGAGACCATGCAGGCGCCGACCGGATGCAGCGGCGTGCAGACCTTGCCGAACACCTTGCAGTCAGACGGCTTGCACTTGCCCTGAAGCACCTCACCGCAGCGGCAGGCGGGATTCGGTTTTCCGGTGATGACCGGCATGCGGAACTTCAGCCGCGCATCGTAATCGGCATATTCCGCACGGAGCTTCATGCCCGACTGCGGGATCAGTCCCAGACCGCGCCACTCATTGTCGCAGGGCTCCATGACCTCGTTCATCATGCGGATCGCAGCAGGGTTGCCCTCATCTTTGACAACACGCGGATAGCAGTTGCGGAAGAAGGGCGTTTTGCCCTCACTCAGCAGCCTGACCGTCACGGCAAGCGCTGTCAGCAGTTCGCCGGCGGTGAATCCCGCAACGACACCCGATACGCCGTATTTTTCGCACATTTCCTTGCAGACCGCATTGCCCGTGATCGCATTCACATGCCCCGGATACAGAAACGCATCCGCTGCGCCGACCAGCGCCTTGTATGCATTCGGCATGGTCTTATTCGCAGTCAGCAGCGAGAAATTCGTCAGTCCCGCTTCCTTTGCCTGCTTTGCCGCAAGACATGCCGAGGGGGTTGTTGTTTCAAATCCCACGGCAAGAAACACGATCTGCCGGCCGGGGTTCTTCTGCGCCAGCTCGACCGCATCCAGCGGCGAATAGACCGGTCTGACCTCAGCGCCCTTTGCACGCGCCCCCGCAAGGCTCATTTCCGTTCCGGGAACACGGATGAGGTCGCCGAAGGTGCAGATGATGCAGTGCTGCTCCAGTGCGAGCCAGCATGCCTCGTCGATGAACCCGACCGCTGTCACACAGACCGGACATCCCGGGCCGGAGATCAGGTCGATCTGCTCCGGCAGGAGCCTGCGCAGACCCAGCCGGAAGATCTCGTGCGTATGTGTCCCGCAGACCTCCATGATCCGCAGCGGCCGTCCGCTGTACGAGGTGATGATGTCGCGGGCAGCTCTCATGCTATCGTTCACAGCAGCTCCTCCATGACGTCGTCCGCTTCCTGCTCATCATCGGCTGTGATTTTCGCGATCGCGACGCCTGCATGAACCATGACGAAATCGCCCGGTTCCAGATCCTCGAGAATGCCGGCGCTGACTGCACGCTGCGCTCCGTTCGCATCAATCAGTGCGGTGCCGTTTGTCACATTGACCACTCTTGCAGATAATCCAACACACATAATTTATACCTCCATGATGATTTCCGATTGAAAATACTGTTCCTGAAAGCGGATCATCTCCGCGATCTCCTGTCCGGTATACGTTTGCCCGGGCGGACAGACCACCCATTTTTCCTCGATATCATCCGCACGGTGAACGATCGCGATGATTTTGCCGGTGAACTGCTCCACCGGATGCGGAACACCGAGAATATATGCATCCTGCTCCTCGCCGTCCGGCGCCGTGATGCCTGCGATATAGCCGTAATTGACCGGATAGATCATCTCCGGGAAATCCGGATGCGCGCTTCCGAGCGGACGGTCCACGGTCACGGTCACGGTTTTCCCGATCATAGACTGCCTCCTCCTTCATGAAATACGCCGTACATTGCCTGTCCGATGCAGATGCCGCCGTCATTCGGCGGGATCAGGCTGTGCCGCAGGACGCGGAAGCCCGCAGCACGGAGCCGGTCAGATGTCAGCTTTGTCAGCAGGCGGTTCTGAAAGACACCGCCGCTCAGCGCGCAGATGCCGATTCCGGTCTGCGCGCGTATGATTTCAGCAGCAGATACGAGCATATCCGCGAGTGCATCGTGAAATGCATACGCCAGCTCTGCGCAGCGCTCCGCACTCTGATCCGCAAAATACCGCTGTGCAGTCTGCCGCACCAGTTCGGTTGTCTGCATCGTCACAAAGCCGCCGCTTTCCGTGACACGGTGCGGCAATTTCGCAGCAGAATCACCGTTTTTCTTTGCATATCGCTCCGCCGCGGTCATCAGTGACACAGACGCCTCCCCCTCAAAGGTCGAGGCGCGGCGGATGCCCAGCACCGCAGATACCGCATCAAAAATCCGGCCGCAGCTCGTTGAGCGCACCGAGTTGACGCCGAGCCGCGCCATATTCCCGATGACACGCGCCTCCTGTGCCGTGCAGATGCCGAGCGATTCGCAAAATGCGTCATCCCCCAGAAGTGCCGCCGCAATGCGCCAGCCCTCCTTGGCGGAGAGGTCGCCGCCGGTCTGCATGAACGGCTCAACGCTGCCGGTGCGGGTATAGCCGTGCAGGTCACAGAGCAGCAGTTCGCCGCCCCAGACCGTCCCGTCATCGCCGTACCCCGTACCGTCCAGGCTCAGCCCGATCACGCGCTCCGTGCAGCCGTTCTCCGCCATGCACGAGAGGATATGCGCGTAGTGATGCTGCACCTGAAGCAGCGGAATCCCGCGTTTCTGCGCGATTTCCTGCGCAACTGTCACGGTATTGTACAGCGGATGCATGTCACAGACGATCCGCTCCGGCTCCGCTTCGAGCAGCCCGCAGAGGCGCTCCGCTGACTCCTTCAGAGCCGTGACCGTCCGCAGATCGGCTGTGTCACCGACATAGGGCGAGGCGTAGAGCATCCCGTGCCGCGCAATGCAAAAGCTGTTTTTCAGCTCACCGCCGATTGCAAGCACCTGCCGCTCCCCTGCCCCGCGCAGCATGACCGGCAGCGGCGCAAATCCGCGTGACCGCCGGATCATATACGGCCTGCCGTCCAGCCAGTCGCAGACGGAATCGTCCGCACGGATGAGAATGTCGCGGTCGTGCGTGAGGATCAGGTCGCAGAAGCCCGCGATCTCCCTCTGTGCATCGGCATCACTGCGGCAGATCGGCGCGCCGCGGGCGTTTCCGCTTGTCATGACCAAACAGTCGGTCATTTCGATGCCGTCGGGATAATCGAACAGCAGCATCTGCACCGGCGCATACGGCAGCATGACGCCGACTGTTTCGTTATCCGGCGCGATCATATCGCAAAGCGACATATCTGCGCGCTTTTCGAGCAGCATGATCGGCTTCTGCCAGCCGTTGAGATACGCCGCCTGCCCGTCCTGCACAACGCATTCCCGCTCTGCTGTTTCCATGCCGCGCATCATCACGGCAAAGGGCTTCACCGGCCGCTTTTTGAGCTGCCGCAGACGGTTCACGGCTCCCGGATTCTTCGCATCACAGCAGAGGTGAAATCCGCCGATGCCCTTGACTGCGGCAATTTTTCCGTCCATGACCGCACGCCGCACGGTTGTGATCGCATCGCCGCCGGTCAGGTCTGTGCCGAGAATGCGCACCTGCGGGCCGCAGTCATTGCAGCAGACCGGCTGTGCGTCATAGCGCCGCGTCGCAGGGTCATGATACTCTGCCGCACATTCCCTGCACATCGGGAATCGCCGCATGCTCGTGCGTTCCCGGTCATACGGCATCGTGTCGAGGATCGTCAGGCGCGGGCCGCACTGCGTGCAGTTGATGAACGGGTGCAGATACCGCCGGTTATGCGGATCGAACAGCTCTGTGCGGCATGCCTCGCAGGTCGCAATGTCCGGTGAGACAAAAATCTCGCCGTACTCCTTCTCGCTTTCGATAATAGAGAATTCTTCGTAAATCCGTTTAGTTTCGTTCGTGATGTCCGCAGCTTCAAGGTCGAGCACGACCGCCCGCTCCGGCGGGTGATTCCGGATCTCATCTGCAAAGGCTTCGAGCTGCCCGGGCAGCCCCTGCGCGATAATCTCCACATAGGAGCCCTTGTTCGCAACGGTTCCGGTCATGTGCATTTTCTGCGCAGTCACCGCCGTAAAAGGCCGGAAGCCGACGCCCTGCACGATGCCGAACACACGCAGCTTCATGGTTTTCATGCGCTGCACCTCAGTTCAGTCTGCCGCTGACGGCAAAATGCGGGAAGTCGATCCATTCGCCGGAAAAGCCCCGCAGCACCCGCTTCAGCGCCGCATCCGCAAAGATCACATCATAATTCTGCGCGAGCCCGGCAAGCTGCTGCTCGCCCCTGATGCGGAAGTCCTGCGGCTGCGCATAGGCTTTGTCGAGCATGAACCATGTCGCAGCATCGGCCTCGCAGTCCCGCAGCAGCTCCCGCAGCGCATTTGCCGCGAATTGCTGATGCACGATCAGAACACGCCTGCCGCGCACTGCCCGCGCTGCTTCTGCGGCCGCATCGGGAATACACGGAAATCCGACCGAAAACGGTGTGCCGAAGGTCTTGTGCAGATACGCCGCCGATTGCATGCCGGACGGCGAGATCACAAGCAGATGCGCGCATTCCGAGACGCGTCGAATTTCATCCAGACCGCTGTCCATCCCAAAGCAGACGACCTCGCGCCAGCCCTCTGCATGCAGTGCCTCGAACATGCGGTCAGCACGGGTCAGCCCCGTATTCAGCGGCGTTGCACCGATCACGCCGAGCCTGCCCGGCTTCACCGGCAGCTTATCTGTCGAAAATCGCCGGAATATCGCCTCATATGCGAGCATTTCGCCGTGGTCGTACAGCTTGGTGCCGTCAGTCGCAGCGGTGATGCACGGCAGACCTGTTTTTCGCTCCGCCATGCGCTGCAATGCGTGAAAATCGGTCGCGATCACCGCCGGAACAGGCGTTCCGACGATCGCCGTGAACGGCGCTTCGATCTGCTGACAGATCAGCTTCAGCTTTTCGACCAGACGGTCATCGCGCCCGAGGATCGCGTCCATATCGCGCAGTCCCGCACTGAACAGCGCCGACCGCTTCTCATGCCAGCGCGGCTCATCAAACCCGCAGACATTGCCCGCACAGCCGCCGGCATCGCAGATGACCGTGATGCCGCCCAGCTCATAAAACACGCCGCATGCACCGGAATCGTCCGGCGCAAGGGGCGACAGATGCTTCAGCAGACTGCTCATGCGTGCGCTCCTTCCGTCAGTGCCGCATCCAGACCGTCAAAGAGCAGGTTCACGCCGCGGTAGCCAAAGGGCTGCGCCTCCTCCTGAAAGCCGATGCCCGGCAGATCTTTATGGTAATATTTCGCGTCATTGCCGATTGCAGCGTCGATCGCACAGTCGCGCTCGTAGCCCAGCATGCTCGGGTGCAGATTGGAATAAATGCGCGTCTGCGGCGAGACTGCGGCAATGCGCTTCACAAACACAAAGTTCCGCTCGCCGACCGTGCCGTAGATCTCGCTGACATGATGTCCGTATTCGAGCAGCGACAGTGCCAGCTCAAAGCTGTCCGCGTTCAGCATCTCGCCGACCGCAAACCGCAGAGATCCGTGCTTTTGACGGAATTCCGCGATTTTCTGTGCAGTCTCATCGTAATATGCGGCATCGTCCAGCTCCGCGCCGATCGCCTGCCCGAGCAGCTTATACTGCGTGCGGATCTTGTCGATGCGGTACAGCCGCGTCAGCTCAATAAACGGAATGCCGAGCTTTTTCTGCATATCCTGTGCCGCATACCGCGCCTCTGCATTCAGCACGATGCTGAAATTGGCACGCGAAATATCCTTGTATTCGTCATAGGTCTGACATCGCCCGATCTCGTGAATCCGGCGGATCCCCGCACCCCTGAGCAGCGCGTACAGCTCGCAGCCGTCGTCCAGCGCCGAGAAATAGCCGAGCAGTGCGCACTCATTCGAGACACGCTTCTGCGGCTCCAGCAGAGAATACACCGACTGCCTGACCAATGCCATCGGCGGCAGACGCTTTTCCCGCGTCAGCGCGTACATATATGCCGGGATCGACGGAATGCCCGATGCCTCCTCACAGCTCCGGCACACGCGCTCCATATCCGTGCCGAGCAGCGCATCCACGCAGGTCACGCAGATGACGATGACTGACGGCTTTTTTTCAAGCTCCTGCGCGATTTCTGCACATGCCTTCGGAATCTTGCTGAGGTATCTGCCGGTCACGATATCCGTGTCGTCGAGCATCAGATAGAAAAAGCGCTCACTGTAGCCCAGCTCGTTCAGCAGCGCCGTATTCCGACCGCAGCAGCCCGGCGCGACCAGCAGCATCACCGATTCCGGAATGACCAGACCCGCACGCTTCACCCCGAAGCCCTTTGCACCCGGTGAATTGTAGTCGAGTGTCGCGGGCGAGCTGTAGATCATGTGCTTTGCGGACCGCAGCTCGTCCGGGATATTCTCTGCACCGCGCTCTGCCAGATCGGCGGCGGTGATGTAATATGCGTGGTTCATGCGCCCTGCTCCTCCGCGATCAGCTTCTTTGCGAGTGCGAGGAAACGCTGTGCAGCGGGGCTCTCCGGCGCACCCTCGATGACCGTTATGCCCATGTCCTCGCAGCGGATGATATCGTCCGAGCGTGGGATATCCGCGGTGATCTCCAGTCCCGCAGATGCCGCAAATGCGCGCACCTTCGCTTCCTCATCCTCCACATTCCGGCGGTTCATGATGATGCCGCGCACCTTCGCGTAGCTGCGGTCGGCAAAGTTTTTGACCGCATTGTTGATATTGTTTGCCGCATAGAGCGCCATTTTTTCGCCCGAGGTCACGATCAGCACCTGCTCGGCATAGCCCTCCCGGATCGGTGCAGCAAAGCCGCCGCAGACCACATCGCCCAGCACATCGTACATCACAACATCGGGCTTGTATTCCTCGAAAAGCTCAAGCTGCTCCAGCAGGCTGAAGGTCGTGATGATGCCGCGCCCCGCACAGCCAAGCCCCGGTGTCGGGCCGCCTGTCTCAATGCACAGCACACCGCCGTAGCCGATGCGCGAGATCTCCTCAATGCGCTCGGGGTCATCGTCATGTGTCCGCATGTAGTCCATGACCGGCGTGACCGGTATGCCGCCGAGCAGATTGATCGTGGAATCCGCCTTCGGGTCACAGCCGATCTGAATGACACGCTTGCCAAGTGATGCAAACGCTGCCGAAAGGTTGGCGGTGCAGGTCGATTTTCCGATGCCGCCCTTGCCGTAAATCGCTATTTTAATCATAGTAAAGTCACCGTTTTCATGTTTTTGGGCAAATAACATTTTAGGTGGTTTCTGTAACAAAAAGGGAGGTTTGTATTTGTTAGATTGTCTGCAAATCGCCCAGCGATTTGCCTAGG
>CAMNJD010000327.1 GCA_946540705.1 uncultured Ruminococcus sp.
ATCAATTCCAGCCTTTGAAAGTGCTTCTCTGTCCTGCCTCAGTATTGTATCAAATGACCTCTCAGTATTTACTACATCACTGAAACCGTAACCAAATTTTTCTACAACTACTATCCTATAATCATCATCTAATAAACTATAAAGACTCCTGAAATCAAGTATAGGAGAGGCAGTTCCTGATCCTGAAAGAAATACTAATGTATGTTCACCTTCCCCCTCAGAGTATATACACATACTGTGTCCGTCAACCTCTATCATTTCGCCAAGAGGTTCGTCCAATAGTGCCTTTTCCTTATTCATCATAATTTTATTGTATGTGAATACTATTACCAAGAAAATGATTAGTATTATTATGATTATAAGAAGTACCTTCCCAATTATCTTAAATGCTTTTTTCATATGAATATTGCTCCGTAAAATTCCGATTTATTTCAGTAAGCCAATCGCTTACTCTTTCTCCCATTATAGCAAACCCAGCCGCAAAAGTCAACTATATATAGAAAGGAGGGCTGCACAGTGAGCCTGTTTCGGTTAAGCAATCAGATATTCGATCTCGGTCTGGACGCACAGGAAATGAGCGTATACGCTTACCTGTGCAGCCTGCCGGCAGATACACGGACAATCACCGGCAAGGAGATTGTCAAGGTCAAGCAGACAACAATCGGGCAAAGCTGCGGCTTGCGGTCCGCACAGACAGTCTCGCGGATACTCAAAAGGCTGGCGGGCTGGAACCTGCTTGAGCCGCTGGAACGTGCCTATAAGCGCAACCGGCAAAAGGGAACATACAGTTATGCAGTAAAAAAGCTGCCGACGGGCAGCAGCTACTTCATGATGGAACGGCGCGTATTCGGGCAGCTCTGTCCGCGGCAGATGCTCATATATCTGTTTCTCTGCAAGGCGTTCAGCCCGGCATTGGGCGATAGCTGGAACAGCTACAATGACATATCGGCGCAGACAGGCATGAAACGTGAGAGCGTGATCCAGACCGTGCGGGAGCTGATAGAGAAAAAGCTGATTGTGAGAATACGGCGGCGGTCACGCAGAAACAATCGCGTCTATACAGACAATCATTACCAGATTATCCGATTTGCGCGGGGAAGAATCCGAAAGAAAAAGAGAAAAAGAATGGAGCGATTGCAGCGCAAATGCAATCGCCCCGGTGTGCTGCATAGCAGACACGAATTCCTATGCTTATATTCTAGCACACTTTGCAGAATTTGTCAAGCTATATCATCAAGTTTGTGGTCAAGGGGTAGTCCCTGAAATGCGTGTCATTATTCAGTACCCAAGAATCTTACGAATTGAAAGAAAAAAATCTTGTTTTACTTACAGTATACCTGTATACTGATACGCGCGAAAAAAATTTTTGAAAACCGGCGGTGTCAGCTTTCGGGGCGGTGCCGGTCAGATCGGCGCGGGCGGCGGTGCAGATTTTTCTTTTCAATTCGGACAGGCAGAAAGGAGCGCACATGAAACATCGGTATGTTTTCAGCGGAACAGACCCGCCGAATCCGTCATTTCGCACAAGAACAGCACGGAAAAATAGGCAATCCGACGAAGTTAAGGGAAAAACGCAGATTTCGCCGGAAAAAGTCTTGACTTTTATGCGTTAAAGCGTTAAAATATAGGAGGAATAGGACGAATGGCAAAGTCTGAAAACCTGACTCCGTTGAGCGGCTATAGTGATGCCGGAAACAAAAAGCTCACTGAAATGGCGCGAAACAGCGCAGTCATGTCGGAGTTTCTGCAATTTCAAGGGCGGGTGTTCAAGCATTCTCCGTCCGTCGCACTGGAATTCTTCGTGCAGAAACCTGACACACAATTCATCGCATCAGCGCGGCAATGGGAACTGGCGAACAGCCCTGTCAAGCCGGGCGAAACCGCGATTGAATTTTTCGACCATGACGGAAACATCTACAGTATGTATGACTTTTCACAGTGCGATGCCGAGGTGCCGCCGTGGCAGTGGACGGTGACAAGCCGGAACGCTGCCGCTGTGAAAGCCGGTCTGGATGTGCCGGAGGGCAGCTCGTTACTGGAAACACTGACCAGAAGGGCTTGCTCGCCGGAGCTGATTGTGGACACGATGCAAAGGCTGAATATCCCGCCGCAGCAGCACAAAGCATTCGGCGCGTCCATGACCATGTGCATCGGTGAGATCATTGCGGGGCGGCTTGCAATCAGCGGCGGCAACTTCGCGGTCAAGCCGAATCATGCTGCATTCCAGATGCTCCAGTCAAACGCACAGCGTATGATGTTTCTCGCAATTTCCGCGCGGGCTGCAAGGCGGACATTGCTTGAGGTCGAAAACTTCATCGTGGAATCAATGGCAGAAAAGCAAGTTGCAGCACAGGAGGATAAGAAAGATGACTTACGAACAGTGGATGAACCTGACCGAATCCGAAAAGCTGGCACTGGCGGAGAGCGAGTACCCGGAGATTCCGAAAGAGCAGCTGCGGAACTTTCTGACGAAAGCCGTCGTGAAGAAGGTGGACGGCGTGATGGGATGGGAAGTGACACAGGAGCATCGCAACAAGAAGACGACGGCGTGGTTCCCGGAGTACAAACAGAGCATGGTGAACGGAATCCCGATGTGGTACATCTTCAACCCGATAGAGGGGACATACCGACTGAACATCGAGACGGAGCCGACGATGGAGGAAGAACCGATCGGGAGTTACGGACAGGCGTGGATGTACTTCATGGAGGACAATTACCCGGAGTGGGTGGAAGTCCTGCGGTTTCAGCACCGGTATCTGACGATGGCGCGGGAGATCGACCGGAGCGCATGGGCGTATCGGATGATGCTGGACAAGCAGTACGAACAGATGAACCCGCGCCCGAACACGGGGTTCGAGGACAATCTGACATGGGAACGAACCCGGCAGTTTTACACGGACAGCATGGTGATGCGGGAGAGAATCCTGATCCCGCCGACGGGTCTGGACGAGACGGCATAACTGAATCTCCGCAGGAGAAACCGCTGCCCGAAACGGACGGCGGTTCTTCTGTTTCAGATGCAGATTCGGACGAGAAAACCCGCTTGCTGCATGAAGAACTGAAACGTGGCTCCGAGGTTCAGTACAGCAAGCTGCGGATTTCTGCATTTTATTTGAACCGGCATCCGAATACCAAGGAGTTTGCAGCCTACCTGCGGGAAGAATACGGCATCGGCGGTCGCAGCGGATCGGGATCATCGGATGTATGGCATGACGGAAAGGGAATGCGTATTACATCAGCTGACAAGAGAAGTCGTTACCAGTTTTCTTGGGCACAGGTTGCCAAAGAATTGAGCGTGCTGATTGATCGCGGCGAATATCTGACAGCCGCAGACATTCAGCGAGAAATTGAAGAAACAGAGCATCTTCTGTCCGATGAGGAAACAGACGAGGAAGATCGCCGGAATTACACTGAACGGCTGGAAAAGCTACGCAGTCATCCTTTGCTTTCAGTACAGTCTCCTGCGGGAAAGCCGGTTCCGATTCCCTCTGAAACACGCGAGGCAATGCTGCGCGATTTCAAGGAGAAACACGGGCTTGCCGGAACACTGATTGTCAAGCAGAACCGCGGGAAGTCTGACGGCACAGACAAGACCTATGATCTGATACTGAAAACCGGCAGTGCAATCGAATATCAGGAAACGCTCTTTGTCAAGCATGGCAAAGAGATTTTTTCTGCCGAGTTGCTGGAAAAGGCTCTGTCAGAGCATGAGCAGTCGGATGTGTTCAAGGCGTTTCTTGCAAGCCGCCCCGCAACACTGTTCACGGAACAGCCGGAAACACCTGTGCCTGCACCGGAACAGCCGCAGCAGGAATACCTGTCTGTAGATGGGCGTGTGAGATTCACGATTCAGATGCCGTCAGAGCAGGACACGCGGTTCAATGTGATGCAATGGAGCAAGGTGAACGGACAGGGCTTTGCCTATGCCGGCAACGGCAAATTCTGTGAATCGCTGGAGGATGCACAGACCTATATCGAGACTGAACTTGCACGGTATAACGCAACACATACGCCGTCCGGTCTGACGGAGGCAGAAATATCAGAGCGTATGACCGGCTATCTGCGCGAACAGCTTTCGCAGAATGAGCAGATGCAGAATGCACTTGCAAATTCAGATGCGCAGAATCAGCGCATGGAACTGGAACAGCAGGCACAGCGCATTCTGACACTGGCATTGCGTTCTTATCTGGAAGGAAATGCAGTTGCTGCGCCGCTGTCCGAGCGTGAGGTATCAGACTTTGCTATGCACTATGAGCAGATTCCGGCGGTTCACGACCGCGTGACGGACGAGCTGCTGCGCAGTCTGACTGAATCACAAAAACGTGACACACCTGTCAACATTTCAGACGGCGAGTTTCAGATCTACCAGATCAAGCCGGAGGAGAAGTATCACTTTATCCGATGGGAAAGCTTTGACAGCAACCGCGATGCCGGTCTGACCGCTGCCGACTACGATCTCGTCTATACCGGCAGACTTGCGGATATAGAGGGCGAAACCACGCAGCAAAAGCTGAATGCAATCTTCCGTATGCTCAATGACGGCGAAAAGCCGGAGGGCTATGCCGGGCATTCCCTTTCCACGAGCGATGTTGTCCTGATTGCAGAGAACGGCACACAGACAGCCTACTATGTGGATACTGTCGGATTTCAGGTGATGCCCGATTTTCTGAAGCCGCAGCCGCCGGAACCGATTTCTGTTCCGGGCTATGACCTGACAATCGACACGACACAAACGCCGTATATTCAGCTTGGCTATACGCGGGAGGAATATCTCGGCGGCATAGATGCAGACGGACATGAGCGGAGAGACAATATCGCAGAGCAGCGGCATATTTTCTGGATTGCGACCGAACCTGACGGCACAGTGACAATCGACACAGTAGACGGCGATGAACTGAACTATGATCTTCGCAATCCTGACGAACGGGAACGGCTGGTCACCGAAATCAAGAGATTCCTCGACACCGCCGATATGAACACGCTCTGGATGGACGGCGGCACGGATACACGGAGCATGACAGCGATGGAACCGCCCAAGAGATTGCCGGAAGAACCGGTGCTTGCTGCGGAAGATGCCGCGAAGATTTATCAGTTGGTGCGCTATCGTTCGGCAGATGGCGCAGACCTGTTCGGAGAATCCTATGACACACTGGAGGATGCGCAGGATGCCGGAAACGATGCAATCAGGAGCGGTTTGTTTACCGGCTATGCCGTTCTGAACCGGGCTGAACGCAAGGTAGAGGTTTATGACGGAGACTTCCCGCTGCAAGGTGTTTTCAGCGATGAGGTATATGCAAACAGCGGCGAATGGCAGACCCTGACTGTGCATACGCGCGGGCAGCAGCCTGCCCCGGCAGAGGATACGCCGGAATTCAGCGGGACAATCCGCGAGGGTGACCGATTCCGCTATATGGGGAAGGAATGGGAGGTTTCCAATCTGCAAGGCGGTATCTATCCCGATGATGTTGTGATTATGCGGGAGGAGCAGACCGGACAGCACAGCTATACAGTGCAGCAGAATGTTGACCGCTTTACGCTGGCGCGGGAAGGCGTTTATCTCGGAAACAGGAGCGATTCGCCGCAGGAAGAACCGCAGCCGCGCGATTTTACCGATCAGGAAAGGCTGCTGACTGTGAAAGCCAGTGCGGGAAGTCTGCGGACAATGATTGAGAGCAACTTCGATCAGCCGAAGGAACAGCTCCGCAGCTTTGCGACTGATTATGTGGATGA
>CAMNJD010000328.1 GCA_946540705.1 uncultured Ruminococcus sp.
CGGAAGCGTATGAAATAATCCCCGGTCGGCCGCTGCGCGAAGCAGTCTGTCTCTTGACAGCACGGCTCTTATATGGTATAATACATACATATTTCACAAAGGCAATCTGTGTTCGGATCATCAATCTCTCGCCGCGGTACGCTTTTCTGCCGGTGCCGCCTTGGTACGATGGCTTCGTGCAGGGTGCTTTTTTCTATTATTCCGACATTTTATGCGGACTCCGACCCGATGCCACCGTCCGCTGTACAGAATCAGAAAAGGAATAGGTCTGAAGGAAACAATGGATCTCGAAATGCAAAAAAGGGCGCCTGTCTATGAGGCGCTGGAACGCCTGCGCCGTCAGCGCGTCGTCCCGTTTGATGTCCCCGGCCATAAACGCGGCAGAGGCAACCCCGAGCTGGTGCGGCTCCTCGGTGAACAGTGCGTCGGCATCGACGTCAATTCCATGAAGCCGCTCGATAATCTCTGTCACCCTGTCTCTGTCATCTTAGAAGCGGAAAACCTCGCGGCCGATGCCTTCGGCGCCGCACACGCCTTTTTCATGGTCGGCGGCACAACCTCCGCCGTGCAGAGCATGATCCTCTCTGCCTGCAAGGCCGGTCAGAAGCTCATCGTCCCGCGCAATGTCCACAAGAGCGTCATCAATGCGCTCGTGCTCTGCGGCGCGATCCCGGTCTATGTCAACCCCGACGTCGAACCGCGCATCGGCATCTCGCTGGGCATGGAGCTGTCACAGGTCGAGCAGGCGATCAAAGAGAACCCCGACGCCGTCGCAGTGCTGGTCAATAACCCGACCTACTACGGCATCTGCTCCGATATCCGCAATATCGTCAGGCTCGCTCACGAACACGGCATGATGGTGCTTGCCGATGAGGCGCACGGCACACACTTCTACTTCAATGACGATCTGCCCGTTTCCGCAATGGCTGCGGGTGCGGATATGGCCGCCGTGTCCATGCACAAATCCGGCGGAAGCCTCACGCAAAGCTCGCTGCTGCTGCTGAACAGGGGCGTCAATGAGGGCTATGTGCGGCAGATCATCAACCTGACGCAGACGACCTCTGCCTCCTACCTGCTGATCTCCAGCCTCGATATCTCCCGCAGAAATCTTGCCCTCCGCGGCAGCGAATCCTTCGCAAAGGTCATGCGCATCGCGGAATACGCCCGCGATGAGATCAACGCGATCGGCGGCTACTATGCCTACAGCACCGAGCTCTGCAACGGGACAAGCTGCGTGGGATATGACGTCACAAAGCTCTCTGTGTATACCAGAGATATCGGTCTGGCCGGCATTGAGGTCTATGACCTGCTGCGCGATGAGTACGATATCCAGATCGAGTTCGGCGATATCGGCAACATCCTCGCGTATATCTCGATCGGCGACAGAATCCAGGATATCGAACGGCTCGTCGGCGCACTGGCCGATATCAAGCGGCTCTATTCCTGCGATACAACCGGCATGCTCTCGCAGGAGTACATCCCGCCGAAGGTCGTTGCCACCCCGCAGGAGGCGTTCTATGCCGACAAGGAGATGCTCCCGCTCGAACAGACAGGCGGCCGCATCTGCTCGGAATTTGTCATGTGCTATCCGCCCGGCATCCCGATTTTGGCGCCCGGCGAGATCATCACCGAAGATATCATCAACTATATCCGCTACGCGAAGGAAAAGGGCTGCTCCATGCAGGGTACGGAAGACCCCGCGATCGAGCATCTGAATGTGCTGCGGTAATGCGCCCGTGAACGGAGGGATCAGATGGAACAGGGAAACATTGTCAATCAGACAACACTCAATGAGCAGGACATCGACTTTATCAATGCGCAGCTCCGCAGGCAGCCGAAGGTCATTGCCCTCCGCATCATCGCGGTGCTGCTGGGCATCTTCTGGCTGTTTGCTGCGGGGCTGATCGGATATATGCAGATCAGATATCACGACCGCTCGCTCTCTGACCTCCTGCTCGCAGCCGCATTTCTGATTTTTGCTGTGATCGTGCTGCGCAGTGCCGTGTTCATGAAGCGGAATTCGCGCCGCACATCCCTCAAATACAAGTCGCTGTTTGCGCCGCGCACCTACACCTGCGACGGAAACAGCATCGCTGCACACCATACCTTTGAGGGAAATGAGGTCACAAACCGGCTTTCGCTGGAAAAGGCAGTGTGCTATTTTGCACGGGAACACGCAGTTGTTCTGCGGTTTGCCGGCGAAAAAAAGCAGCAGATCTATATGTGTCTCCACGATGACGGCTACATCGCGGGCAGCCGTGCAGAGCTGACTGCGCTGCTCGACAGCAGGGGCATCCGCTGCGAAAAAAGGGGTATGTAATTTTTTAGGTGGTCGGAAAATAAGGTTAAAACAAATAGCTTTAATTTCGCCCATATGAAAAGTTTCGCTCAAGCCTTTTCAAAGGCTTGCAGGGTCGAGGGGCAGCGCCCCTCGTCGCTCTCCATTCTATTTAACCGTTCTAAACCACCTTTTTTGTGCGAGAATCCACCCAAATCTTTATTAGCCTGAAAAAAGCTGAACTGACCGATCATTTATCCGCAGGAGGCAGCGGAGAAGCTGCATGACAGAAAGTGAGGCTGCAATGAATATTGAAATCATGCTGTATCTGACCGGCACGACGGACGCCACAGCGACCCAGACCGACAACAGCTGGTTAAAAGCCGTCGGCGTCATTGTTTTTGTCTTCATATGTCTGGCTGTTTGGTCGAACTCCGATTCGGAAAAGAAGAAAGCGGAAGAAAAGCGTAAGCAGTATCTTGCGGAAATGAAGCGGGTCGAGGACAAAGCAGCGGAGTTTGAAAAGTCCGAATTCATCGGCGCCCTGGCAGAGCGTGTCCGTGCGTCGGAGAAGGAGCACACCGTCATCGGAATCACCGTGGAAAAGAGCAGGCTGTGCCTCACCTTCGGCGATCATACCAAACAGTTTGTTTCCTATGGCAGACTGGGCTATGGCACGCTCAGGGAGAACAGTCTGGTTCCGGTCGCCTGTCAGCTTTTGCTGGAGCTCGGCAGCGGCTACCGCATCGTGACAAAGGAAGACGCGCTGACCCCTGCACTGCGTCCGAATGACATCAAACTGAAGGACCCGAATCCGCAGCCCCAAAAACCGAAATGATGCACCATCAAACAGAACTGAGGTGATCACATGAACCCGAAAAAAAGCATTCTGCTCTGGTTCGCGTGCCTTGCCGCACTGTTCCTTGCCGTGACATTCGTGCTGGAGCAGTTCTGCGAACTGAAAATGCGCGTCTGGCTGCGGGAGTCCGCGACCGTTCTGATCGCAGCGGGTGCGGCAGTCGGGCTTTTGCAGCTCATTCTGCATATTCCGAATCAGACCGCAAAGGTGATCTGTGCGATGCTGTGGGTTCCGGCCGTCATCGCATTCGGCATTTACGGCCTTGTGATCTATGCATTTCTGCATCCGGACGAAGCCGTCAGAGACTGGAACGGCACCAAATGCATTGTCGAAACGGAACAGGCTTTTGAAGATTACACAGACTATTACTACGAATACCGGAACTGGTTTGTCCGCGGGGCGAAGCTCCTTGATACAGACCGGAACTGACGGTGCGGGTACATTTTCATACAGGAGAAACCGCGCATGAACGAACGAAAAACACTGCTGACAAGCGATTCCCCGCTCTGCCCCGTGCAGGCATTTGTCGAGCAGACGGAGAATTCAATTTATTTTTATCTGTTTTATATTTTCGGCGACAAGGGCAAAAACCTCCGCGCCTGCTGGGTCTGCAACTGCCGCGAGGCGCCCGATCGGCTTGATGCGGGCGATAAGATCTCGATGATGCCAAAGGGCTGCTTCTCACATGACCCGCAGGGCATCACGCTCGATCCGGAAAAGCTCATGATCTCGTGGTTCCCCGACGGCGACTCCGCAGCGCTTCTCTGCGGCGGCAATATCATGGCGATCATTCCGCCGAAAGCCGGACTCTATGATTTCCCGGGCTTTGCGCGCTATGCCGTCGGGCAGAACCGCTATGCGTGGGAGCTGGACAAGGAACAGCGCATGTACTGGATGGAAAGGATCGCCGAGAGCGACCGCCTCTTTGAGAGCACGCATATCCGGGGATTCTGGGAGCAGATGCAGCGGCAGCATATGCAGAAGCTGGAGGAATTCTTCGGGCCGCATACGGGCTACTACGCGATCGACGACAATAAATATCCGATGCGGGCTGTCATCGAAGGACAGAAAAACGGCGTCACTTACGGCATCACCGCGTTCCTCAGCATCTTTACACAGCCGCAGATCGAGGTGCATATCCGCGGTGCAGAGCAGCACAGACGGATTGAATTCGGCTTTGCGGCACGGTCAGATCTTGCGGAGCATGTGAAAATGCAGGCGTATAACTGCTTTATGGCGCTCGCAAAATACATCTATCAGGACCGCACGTTCTTTGCACACGGCCACACGAATACATGGGAGGGGATTCCGGGATTTCCTGCGTTTCTCTTCATCAATGCGCGTGCGCTCCGCGGCCTTGAGGCACCGGAATACGGTGAATTTCTCGGCGACCCCGTGAACCTGCTCTGGGCCGTGCCGGTCACGCAGCAGGAGTATGACTTCACTGTGCAGAACGGTGTGAACGCAATCCTTGAACGTGCAAAAGACCTTTCGCGCATCCACATCTTTGACGGGATGCCAAAATTCAAATTATAAGGAGGGCACAGATGGAATTCTGGTTTTCCGAAATGCACACGGACAACGTCAAGGCGTCGATCCGGTGCGAGAAGCAATTATACAGCGGACAGAGCGATTTTCAGCGCATTGACGTCTTTGATTCCGCGGAATTCGGGCGTTTTCTCGTGTCAAACGGCAGCGTCATCTTCTCGGAGAAGGATGAGTTCATCTATGATGAAATGATCGTGCATGTGCCGATGGCGGTGCATCCGGACGTCAGGCATGTGCTGGTGATCGGCGGCGGCGACGGCGGTGTTGCGAGAGAGCTGTCGCATTACGAGGAGATCAAAACGATTGACGTCGTCGAGCCGGACGAGATGTTTGTCGAGGTCTGCCGGGAGTATTTCCCCGACAACGCCAAGGGGCTTGAGGATCCGCGTGTGACGATCTACAATCAGGACGGACTGCGCGCACTGCGCACCCGTCACGGCGAGTATGACCTCATCATCAACGATGCGACTGATCCGTTCGGGCATACGGCAGGGCTGTTCACCAAGGAATTCTACGGGCTCTGCTACAAGGCGCTCAAGGATGACGGCATCATGGTCTACCAGCACGGCAGCCCGTTCTACGATGAGGACGAGGGTGCATGTCAGTCGATGCACAAAAAGGCGTACCGGGTATTTCCGATCTGCCGTGTGTATCAGGCGCACATACCGACGTGTCCGGCGGGCTACTGGCTGTTCGGGTTTGCCTCGAAGAAGTATCATCCGCTGCGGGATTTTGATGCAAAGCGCTGGAAGAAGCGCGGCATTGAGACATGGTATTACACGACGAATCTTCACACAGGCGCATTCATGCTGCCGAAATACGTTGAGGATCTCATGGAGGATGCCGAGGAACGCAAAAAATAACGGGAAGCGCCGCTCCGCGCAGGGCGTAAATTGAGTCCCTCACAAAAGTTTTTGGGGTATGTATCTTTTTAAGTGGTTGACAAATTCCGGCTAACACAAATATCTTTTTCCGCACCCATATCAAAAGTTTCGCTCAAGCCTTTTCAAAGGCTTGCAGGGTCGAGGGGCAGCGCCCCTCGTC
>CAMNJD010000329.1 GCA_946540705.1 uncultured Ruminococcus sp.
CAGACCAGACGCTGGAACCCGAAAATGGCTCCGTATATCTTCACGGAGCGCAACGGCATCTACATCATCGACCTTCAGAAGACGGTCAGAAAGCTCGAAGAAGCATATAACTTCGTCCGCGAGCTGTCCGCTTCCGGCAAGTCTGTCCTGTTCGTCGGCACGAAGAAGCAGGCCGCTGATTCGATCCGCGATGAGGCACAGCGTTCCGGCTCCTACTTCGTCAATGCACGCTGGCTCGGCGGCATGATGACCAACTACAAGACCATCCAGCAGCGCATCAAGCGTCTGGAGCAGCTCCACATGATGGAAGCAGACGGCACGTTCGCACTGCTCCCGAAGAAGGAAGTTGCAAAGCTCTCCCTCGAGATCGAGAAGCTCGAAAAGTTCCTCGGCGGCATCAAGGGCATGAAGGAGCTGCCGGGCGCACTCTTCATCGTTGACCCGCGCAAGGAAAAGATCGCTGTTGCAGAGGCAAAGAAGCTCTGCATCCCGATCGTCGCAATCGTTGACACCAACTGCGATCCGGACGATGTTGATTACGTCATCCCGGGCAACGACGATGCGATCCGTGCGGTCAAGCTGATCGCAGGCACCATCGCAAACGCTGTCATCGAGGGCAGACAGGGCGCAGATGCACAGGCTGCCGAGGAGACCGCTGCTGCGGAAGAAGCTGCTGCTGAGTAATTACGGGGAGGATATCGAAAATGGCTAATTTTACTGCAAAAGACGTCAATGATCTCCGCAAGTCCACCGGCGTCGGCCTGATGGACTGCAAGAAGGCTCTGACTGAGGCAGACGGCGATGTCGAGAAGGCAATCGTCATCCTCCGCGAAAAGGGTCTTGCGAACCAGGCAAAGAAGGCTGACAGAATCGCCGCTGAGGGCGCTGTCATTGCTGTTACCAATGCGGACAACACCGCTGCTGCAATCGTTGAGGTCAACTCTGAGACTGACTTCGTTGCACAGAACGAGGAGTTCGTCGGATTCTGCGAGGGACTGGCTCAGACCGTTCTCGAGAGCAACCCCGCAGACCTCGATGCACTGAACAAGACCAAGTTCCACGGCAAGGACATGACCGTCGAGGAAGCACTCCAGGAGATCTTCCTGAAGTTCCGCGAGAACCTGAAGATCCGCCGCTTTGCACGCCTCGAGGGCACTGTCAAGGAGTATGTCCACTTCAATAAGAAGGAAGGCGTTATCGTCGCTGCGGAATCCGCTGCCGGCGCAACTCCGGAGATCCTCGAATGCCTCAATGACGTTGCACTTCAGGCTGACGCTATGAAGGCGACCTACCTGACCAAGGAAGATGTCCCGGCTGATGTCATCGAGCAGGAGAAGGCCATCGTCATGGCACAGATGGCTGACGATCCCAAGATGGCAAACAAGCCTGAGAATGTCCGCGCAAAGATCGCAGAGGGCAAGCTCGGCGTCTACTACAAGGACAACTGCCTCCTCTGCCAGGAATTCGTCAAGGGCGAAGGCGAGACGGTTGAGCAGTATGTCAATGCATGCGCAAAGAAGGCCGGCACCACTGTGAAGGTCACCGCTTTTGTCCGCTTCATCTGCGGCGAGGGCATTGAGAAGCGCGTGGATGATTTCGCAGGCGAGATCGCAAGCATGCTGAAATAATCAAATTTCAGGTAAGAACAGTACACCTGTCGGTACAACTTACGGCAGGTGTACTGCTTTATCCGGACAAAATGGTATTATTTTGCCCGATTATGCCAGAACAAGGTCAATATATTGCAAACTGTCATTTTGTATTCTCTGATATGTCATAAAGATGATACAAAATATCATTGCTTTTTTTTTCAGTTTCAGTTAAGATATAAGTGGTATCATAAGGACACAGAGGAAGAAGGGGACCTCTGCATCCCGGCAGCGGTCGGCATCAGCCGTACCGTTATGATAATCCGTACATAAACATTTGGAGGAGTATGAACATGAAAAAATTTAAGATTGTTTCGGGTCTGATGGCTCTGGCAATGGCTGTTTCCGCAACAGCGATTTCCGCAAGTGCTGCTGATTCCGTTCAGGTTACGATTGGCAAGGATACGGTAAAGGCCGGCGAGAAGTTCTCCGTTACGGTTGACCTCGCGTCTGTTCCGTCCGCAGGCCTCAACGCGATCGACTTCGCGATCGACTATGATGAGACGCTGCTCACCATCTCTGATGTTTCTCTGGGCACCGTCGGTGATACCGGCGCAAAGGCTCAGGAAGGCGATTACGGCGACACTGTGTTCTCCTGGAAGGACACCGGCTCTCAGATCGTTCTGGTCTGGTCTACCGGCCTTGAGGATTCCGGCTACTGGATCAAGAAGAACGGCACATTCGTGACGATCACCGGTACTGCAAAGTCCGGCGCTGCAAACGGCTCCGTTGCAAAGCTCGAGGGCGTTGCTGTTGACCGTGCGGCATATCCGGGCGGCAGCGCAAACAAGGACATTCTGTTCTCCACCGTCGCTGTGGACGGCACTGAGACCGATTATACTGCTGCGATTACGGCAGGTTCTGTCACGATCGGCACGGATGAAACCACTAAGACAACTGAGCCGAAGGGCATCTGGGGCGATGTGGACTGCAACGGCGAAGTCAATGTTCAGGACGCAGTTCTGCTGGCTCGTATCGTCGGCAGCGATGCCACGCTGAAGGCAGATGAGGTCAAAGCAGAAGGCAAGTACTTCGCTGATGTTACGCACGACGGCCCTGTCGATGCAAGCGACCTGGGCAAGCTGATGCGTTACATGGCTCGCTACATCACGGCGGATGATCTCGCAAAGGCATAATCAAATCAAATGTATGAAAAAGACTGCTGCTTCGGCGGCAGTCTTTTTTTGTCAGGGATGTGACCAAACTGCAAAAATGCTGTCATAAAGGGTGAAAGGAGGTGCGGAGAACATGCAAATCGCAGATGATACGGATATTCTGGCATTGTACCGCGCACGCGATCAGAAAGCAATCGCCGAAACAGACAAGAAATTCGGTTCGCTTTGCCGCAGAATTGCGCAGGGTATCCTCGGCAGTCATGAGGATGCAGAGGAGTGCTGCAACGATGCCCTTTTCCGGCTCTGGGAGGCGATCCCGCCCGCTGAGCCGCAGAATCTCGGCGCATATTGTGTGACGACCGTGCGGAATATCGCCTGCAACCGCCGTGCCAAGCAGAAAACTGCCAAGCGCGGGAACGGTGAGCTGCCTGTAATGCTCGATGAGCTGGCGGAGTGCGTGCCGGACAGAGCTTCCGAAACGCCGCTCTCAGCGCTCGAGATGAAAGCAATGACTGACGCGCTGAACCGCTTTCTCGGCACGGTTTCCCCGGAGGCACGCACCATGTTCATCCTGCGCTACTGGGGCGGCATGGGTATTACAGACATTATGAAAAAATGCGGTGCCGGGCGCAGCAGCGTGAAAATGACGCTGATGCGCACCCGGAACAAGCTCAAAGCGTTTTTGCGGGAGGAGGATCTCTTATGAACGAAAAAGAGTTGATGCAGTGGATGCATGGCATCCGTGAGGATTACATCACCGACGCTGTCAACTGGAACGGCGGCGAGCGGAAGCGGACTTCACAGATCCGGCGGCTGTCAGTCGGTGTCGGTGCCACGGCAGCGGCGATCGCAGTCGCGGTCGGCGGCATTGCTTACGGTGTCCGCCGCGGCGGCCCGCAGACACAGCCCGGCAGCAGCCTCAGTGCAGATGCCGCGACGAATCTTCTCGGCGGCGCCGGCGAACTGAAATTCCGCGGCGAATACTGCGGAAGTACGTGCATTTACATGCGCGACGATCAGTATTACTATGTCCACGACCGGTCGAAAAACGAAGTCGTGCGCTGGCCGCTGACCGGCGGAGCAGGAGAACCTGTCAGCTTTTCAATTACCGGAGTCCTGCTGACCGATAATGAGCGGCTCTATACCGCTGAAAATAACGTCATCGAGGTGCTCGGCAGCGACGGCACACGCACGCCGTTCTGCACAATCTCACCGGAATGGCTGGTGCGGGAGGCTGAGCGGCAGACCGAAGAAAACGGCTGTACCGGATGGAACGGTGTTGAGGCTTATCAGGATTCACTGACTGCGGAGAATATTCAGGCAGAAGGCATCCGCAGACTCAGCGGAAGCCGCTATCAGATTGATCTGAGTTTCCGGAAAAACGGCGGTGAGTCTGAGAATCTCGGCTATGCGCATCTGCTGTATGACGCGGACACCGGAGACATGCACGGACTGCCGTTTGTCACCGGCGCGATTGACGACGGCACGGGCAAGGGCTTTTATCAGATCGGGTACCTGTGTGAGGAGGCGTCGGATACATGGGATATGCATGCGGCATTGTATTCATATGAGGATACCTCGGAGCTTCAGACGGTCGAAATCCCGTATACCTCGGACAGCTCATGCATGATGATGTGGGATGAGAATACCATGACAGTCCGAGACGGCTCAATCTATATGCTCGGCTCGGATCTCGAACCTGATCCGGAGTTCCTCGAATACATCGGGCAATATATCATGCGGGTGCAGCCGGAGACCGGCGACGCAGCAAAGATCTATCCGAATGCGGATGCATTTTCCGGACAGTTCACTGTGCTTTACAATCTCACAGACGATCCGGATGAGGCGTATTATATCGCAAATGAGAACGGCACGGCGCGATTCGTGCGCGGCGACCTTGATCTTGCCAAGACCTGCGAGACTGTATACACGGTGGATTCTGTGCAGCTTTACGGCAGCAGTACCGGCTGGCGTGAGTCGCTGGCGAAGTATGAGGCACATATTCCGGTCATTCTGGACGACTGCCTGCTCTATTATCTGCCGGGACAGACATTGAACGGCGAGCAGATCGCGGTCGTGAACCTGAACAGCAAGGACGTGACCTACCTCATGGCTCCGGACGCAGAGGAAGTGTCTGATCCTGACAGCGCAAGCAGCCTCAGCGACGATTTCACTGAAGTGCAGCCCGCGAAGCAGGCGGGCTTTATCAACCTGCTGAAGGGCAGCGGCCCGCTCCGGAAGCGTTCCCTGGGCGGGCTTGAGGATAATGACTACTACTATTACTGCCTTGATGAAAATGTGATCCGCTGCTTCCCGAAGGACGGCGCCTCGGAGCCGGAAGATATCACAGTGACGGATGTTTTCTACAATGATCTGTATACAACTTTCTGGTGGGGCGATGCGGATGACATCGTCGGACGGCTGACAGATGACCAAAAGTATCTGATTGTTGCAAGGTGCAGCGGCGAAATTCTTGCGGAGATTGAGAACAGCGCAGGGTTCAGCGCGTTCACTGACCTGAGAATGACGGACGATGATACGGTTTGGCTGACAAGGTTGGCAGACAATTATCATGATGACGAAGAATTGTGGCGTTATACGATCAGCGAAGGAAAGCTGGAGCAGATCAGATTGCCGATCGACCCGGAGACAGAGCTGATCAGCGGTTCTCTGAAGCAGGATCCTGAGACAGGTGCAATCTGGATGGGCGTCGCTAAGAAGGACGGCAATTCTGCGAAGGATGTCCTCGTACTGATGAAGGGCTGGCAGGAGCCGATTCGGATGCATGTGACTGACAATCCGGCAGCCTATTCCATACCGGCAAACAACAAGCTGTATTTCATGGATTATCAGACGGATGAAGCGACAGGCGATGCAACTTCAACAGTGTGGATGGAATTTGACCCCGTAACAAAGACATCGGCCAAGGTGTCGGATGCTGATTTTATCGGCATGTACGACAGCGAAATGCTCGGATACAATCAGAACGGCTGGTACTATACGACAGACAGGAATCAGACGGTCACAATGTGGGATGTTCACACAGGCAGCACGCGGGTTGTCTGGGAGAATCCGAAGGATGAAGCGCCGGATTCTATCTGCTTTGAGAAAAAAGGTCTGGTCGTGACTTACGGCGCAGATACAAAAACAGCAGCGTATGATCCCTTTGCGGATGCATGACAGACTGCGCGGAGCGCCCCTGAGATCAAGGGGGCGCTCCGCTTTTGGCTTTTGGGCGGTTTATAAGCGAAATTCATGTGAAATGTGAAAAATCTCTTGCATTTTTGCGGAAAATATGTTAGAATAAAAATAAGCGCCGTATCAGGCGTATTACGGGAAAAACTGGAGGACTAGCAATGGCAGAACCGAATCAGAAAATGGAACCGGTCACCAATCCCGTCCTTGTGGACGCTATGGCGACTTTTAAGCTCGACCTGACCAACAGAGAAAATGAAAAGGCTTTCCTGGAGGCAGCAATCGACGCAAAATATCTGCTCCCCGCAAAGATCGAGCAGATGCCTGAACAGGCAACCCAAGAAGGTCAGATCCCGACCCGCATCGCGTTTCAGGTGATGACCAACCCCAAGGGCGACAAGTTCATGCCCGCCTTCACGGACGAGATCGAGCTGAAGAAAAACCGGAAGCCCGACAGCGAGCCGCTTCAGATCGCTGTTGTCGATTTCCGTGCGCTCTACAATTTCGTCAAGCAGAATGAGGGCATCAACGGCATTGTCATCAATCCGTTCGGCAGCGCGCTGTGCCTCGTGCGTCAGCAGGTCATCGCGATCGGCGAAAACGGTTTCAAGATCGTGGTTTCTCAGCCGCGTCCGCAGCCGCAGATCATCGACCTGACAACACCGCAGCCCAAGCCTGCCAATGCGCTGGGTGCGCCGGAGGATGACAGCAAGGTGCGTGCCGACATGATCCGTCAGGCAATGGCCGATATGGAGGCCGCAAAGGACAGCGATGCCGAGGATTCCGCAGAGCCGCAGACCGACCCGCTGACCGATGAGCTCCTGAATGCGCTGAAGGCAACGCTGAAGAAGCAGAAGTCTGTCAAAAAGGCTTACATCAAGTCGGATGTCGAAAACGGTGAGCGCTATCTGCTTGTCGCGCTCGATGCCGATGAGGATGAGATCGAGAAGATCAGCGAGGCCGTGTCTTCCGACTGTGCGGATTATTCCGACCTGCCGTTCGAGTGCGTCCCCGCATCGAATATCCGTGCAAAGGATCTGGTCGCAGAGGAAAAGCCGTTCTATGAGAAAAAGCGCTTCGGTATTTTCTGATCTCGGGTAATTTCAGAAGATCCGATGACCCGTATCAATCGTAACGGGTGCGATTGACGGAGCAGAAGCGGCATTTGAGGGCGCCGCTATGCATATTTTTTCTTTCAGCATGCACCGGGAAACCGGTGCCAACATGAAGAGGGGGTAATTGCCATGAAAAAACAGACACTGCCGGCCGTAATGCTGGCAGCAGTCCTAGCTGTAAACGGGACAGCAGGACTGAAATCCGACAGCAGCCCCGCCGTCCGTACCGTCAGTGCGGCAGCGGATACCGGCGATGACTGGCTGCACGCAAAGGGAAGCCGCCTGTATGACAAGGCAGGCAACGAGGTCTGGCTGACCGGTGCAAACTGGTTCGGCTTCAACTGTACCGAGTGCGTCCCGCATTATCTCTGGAGCGGCGATATCGACGATATGGTCAGGGATATCGCAGAGCACGGCGTCAATGTGCTGCGCCTGCCTGTCTCGACCGAGCTGCTCTATAACTGGATGATCGGTGATCCCGATCCCATCGGCAGCGTCAACCCGAATGACGACCCGAACTATCCGATCAATGTCGATCTGATCAACCCCGACGGCTCGACCATGAACAGCCAGCAGGTCTTTGATGTGCTGCTTGCAAAATGCAAGAAGTACGGCGTCAAGGCGTTTATCGACATCCACAGCCCGGAATCCAACAACTCCGGCCATAACTACGGCCTCTGGTACGGCAAGAGCTTTACCGGCCGTGACGGCAAAAAGGTCGAGGTCACGACCGATGTCTGGATCGAAACGCTCGCATGGACGGCTGACCACTATAAGAATGACGATACGCTGATCGGCTTTGACCTCAAGAATGAGCCGCACAGCAAGTACGGCGGTGCGCCGATCGACGCGATCTGGGATGATTCCAGTGCGCCGAATAACTGGAAAAAGGCCGCCGAGGACTGCGCCAATGCGATCCTCGCAAAGAATCCGTATGCGCTCATTCTCATCGAGGGCGTCGAGGGCTTTGAGGGTCACGGCGCATGGTGGGGCGGCAATCTCCGCGGCGTCGCGAAGTATCCGGTCATGCCGACAAGCGGAACCTCGCAGATCGTCTATTCTCCGCATGACTACGGCCCGATCGTCAGTGCGCAGACCTGGTTTGAAAAGGACTTCACCGAACAGACCCTGCTCGATGACTACTGGTATGACACATGGGCATATCTGGTCGAGGAGGACAAGTATCCGCTCCTGATCGGCGAATGGGGCGGCAGACTGGACGGCGGCGACAACGAAAAGTGGATGGGTCTGCTCCGTGATTACATGATCAAGCACCACATCAATCATACCTTCTGGTGCCTGAATGATGACTCCGGCGACACCGGCGGCCTCTGGAAGGATATCCAGTTCGGCGTGACCCGGAAGGACGACGGAACCATAGAGGGCAAGACCACGATCAACTGGGATCAGGTGAAGTACGAGAACTATTACTATCCGTCGATCTGGAAAACGCAGACGAGTAAGAAGTTCATCGGCCTCGACCATCAGGTCGCGCTCGGCTCGAACGGGATCTCGCTCAATGATTTCTACGCAAAATACGCCTCCACCGAGGGCAGCAACCTCGACGGCGGCAAGACCGCATCCGGCGAGATTGTGGAACCGGTCAAGACGGATGCAACGGTCACAACGACCGAACCGACTGTGACAACGACCCTGACCACCACGACCTCCTCCACCAGCTCGACGACTACTTCGACGTCGAGCAGTGCCAGGCAAGACGAGACAATCATTTACGGTGACACAGATTGCAGCGGTGCTGTCGATGTGCGTGATGCTGTGCTGCTCGCTCGGATTACTGGTGATGAAGCGGGGCTTAAGGTCGAAGAACTCTCAAAGAAAAACTCCGAAATAACCGGTGACGGTATTGTTAATCCGGAGGATTTGAATAAGCTGATGATGTATCTGGCGAAGAAAATCAAGCTGGAGGATCTGAAGCCGTAACAGTTTTTTTGGGAGCCCCCCGGCGGAGTACCAAAGCCGGAGGGCCTCCCGCCTGTCAGGATGCTGAGCGGAAAAGAGGGCCGCTTTGCATATACGCACCGTGCATGTACCGCACGGAATCATTCAGAGGGGGAATTCACAATGAAATCCAAGGCATTGCTGTCACTTCTGCTGGCAGCAGTCATCTCAGGAGCGGCGACCGGTACGCCGGCGGGCAATGTACTCCGTACAGCACCGCTCAGCGCCGCCGCGGCAGATGACACCAACGACGACTGGCTGCACTGTGAGGGCAGCCGCATCTACGACAAGGACGGCAATCAGGTCTGGCTGACCGGCGCAAACTGGTTCGGCCTCAACTGTACCGAGAACATTCCGCACGGCCTGTATGCGCGGGATGTGGACGACATGCTGTCCGATGTTGCCAATCACGGCATCAACATCATCCGCTTCCCGATCTCCACAGAGCTGCTGCTTTCGTGGATGAACGGCGCACCGCTGGCGGTCAGCTCCGTCAATGCATCCTACAACCCGCCGACGGATGTGATCGGTGAGGACGGCACCGTCACGAAGGCCGGCACCTACGGCAATATCAACAAGGATTTTGTCGAATCGGACGGCAAGACGGTGAAGAATTCCATGGAGATCTTCGACGTCATCATGCAGAAATGCAAAAAATACGGCATCAAGGCGCTGATCGACGTTCACAGCCCTGCATCGCACAATTCCGGCCATAACTACGAGCTGTGGTATTATGAGGCAAGCAATGACAAGGCGGACGATATGGCGGTCGGCCACTTCTCCAAGAAGCAGATCACATGGGATGACTGGAAGGATTCGATCACATGGCTCGCGGAGAAATATGCGAACGATGACACCATTGTCGCCTACGACCTGAAGAATGAGCCGCACGGCAAGCGGGAGTATTCCGGCGACAAGTGTCCGTCAAGCATCGCAAAATGGGACAATTCCACCGACCTGAACAACTGGAAGTATTCCGCAGAGGAATGCGCAAAGTCGATCCTTGCGGTGAATCCGCATGCGCTGATTCTGGTTGAGGGCATCGAGCAGTCCCCGATGTTTGACCGCGGCTACACATGGGATTCGCCGGACAAATTCAACCCGAACCCCGGCGAGGAGCGCTGGTACGGCGCATGGTGGGGCGGTAACCTCCGCTGCGTCAAGGATCTGCCGATTCTGCCGCAGTCCGGTCAGATCATCTATTCGCCGCATGACTACGGCAAATCCGTTTATGAGCAGACATGGTTCAAGAAGAACTTTACCGAGGAAACCTTGCTCGATGACTACTGGCGCGACACATGGGCATATATCAACGAGCAGGATATCGCACCGCTGCTGATCGGCGAGTGGGGCGGCCACATGGACGACGGCGACAACCAGAAGTGGATGAATATTCTGCGCGATTACATGATCAAGAATCACATCAACCACACGTTCTGGTGTCTGAACCCGAATTCCGGCGACACCGGCGGTCTGCTCGATACGCAGTTCAAGAACTGGGATACCAATAAGTACAATCTGTTTGAGCCGTCGCTCTGGCAGACGAGCAGCGGAAAGTACATCGGCCTCGACCACAAGACCCCGCTGGGCGAAAACGGCATCACTGTCTCGGAGTTCTACGCAAGCGGAGCAAAGAGCAACCTCGATAACGGCGGCACAACGATTCCGGGCAGCAAGGTGACGACCCCGACGGGTACTACCACGACCGCGACAACAACGACCACCACAACAACTACCACGCTCTCGTCAATTCCCTCCGTGGAGCCGGTGTGGGGCGATGTGGACTGCAATGGTGAGGTCAATGTGCAGGATGCGGTGCTGATGGCGCGCATCGTCGGCGACGACCCGACACTGACAGCGCAGATTGTCGGCCCGTCCAACAAGGCGAATTCTGACGTCAAAAACGACGGTAAAACAGACGGCGAGGATCTTGCAAAGCTGATGCTGTATCTTGCAAAGAAGATCACGCTGGATGAGCTTGGAAAAGCATAATTACCCGCACAGCAAATAAAAAGCCATAGCATCCCATGACCGACCGGCCGGGATGCTATGGCTTTTGTTGTATGATCGGAAAAAGCAGCGGTCACTGATTCTGCTTTCTGCGCTTTGCAGCGTGCTCACGGGCTGCCTTTGCGGCACTGTGGCGGCCTGCGCAGGAAAAGATGAGGTATTTGAGCGTCAGCAGATCCTCGATCTCATCCGTGACAGGGTACTGCTCGGGATCGCGGTTGACGACCGCGTGGGTGATATCGCCCTCCTCGGAGACATCCGCGATGTAGATGCAGAAGCCGGTACGGCTGCGGT
>CAMNJD010000330.1 GCA_946540705.1 uncultured Ruminococcus sp.
CTGTTCCTGCACGATAACGGTGACGGCAACAAGTATGTCAAGGTCGGATACCATGAGGGGGTTGTCGATGCCGATGTGTGGCTGAGAGTGCAGTATAAGAAAGACGGCAATGTGACATTCTCGACAAAGGGTACTGCGGTAAGTTCTTGGCTGGTCGGTCTGGTAAAGTGTAAAGAGTGCGGTTACGGTGTTCTCGTTGACAGGCAGTTCCGCAAGCGCAGGAATAAGACTTACAGATACCTCGTTGATAACGGCTACGGTACATACAAGGGCTGTGTCGGCAGAAGCTACCCGATCAGAATCGACGATCTTGAAGATCTGGTCTTTGAGGAAATGAAAAAACGCCTTGAAACCATTGAGATCGCAAGACGGGATAAGGAATCTGTTGATCCTGAAGCTGAGAGCATCAAGGCGGAGATCATTGAGATTGACGGAGAGATACGCTCCCTTATGGATAAAATGGCTAAGGCTGACGATGTTGTGTTTGCCTATATACAGCAGCGCATCAAGGAGCTTCATGCCAAAAAGACCGATTTGGATCGCCGTCTGCACAACAAGGAGCGTAAGCAGAGGGAGATCGAAAGCAATCCGCTTTCTGAGCCGTTGAGCCTGTGGGATACACTCACGGTGCAGGAAAAGCACGATCTGGCAGAACAGATCATCGAACTGATCTATATCTCGCATAACAGCGAGGAGGTAAATATTGTATTTGGCGTATAACCGCCTATTTTTAATCCGTGTGTTGTTCGTTGCTTGAAACAATAGCAGAGCCTGTGGATACCAGAAAAGGGTATTATTCCGAGGATATAGCCGGAACCTTTGGCGTGCCTTTGGAGGAGCATAAGAAACAGACGCAGATAACCGTAGAAAAAGGATATATCAATGTGGCTATGCTCACAGGTGATAAGAAACCTGTGGAAATCGAAGAAGGAGAGCAGTTATCACTGGAGACAGATTCTGCTTCTTCCCAATCCCCTGTCATCCCCGCACCAATCATACCTCAACAAAATGCCGATGCACAGCCAATGGCCGAAGTGCGCCCTGATGAAGATGAACCGGAGGTGTCGGATGGAACAGATAGTATGGAATCACAGTGACCTCGGCATCAGCTTTGCTGCATCCTCCGGCAGGATCAATATATTCAAAACCACTTTGAAAGCCCTGGGCTATCCTCCGTACTTCCGTTTTCTGCTTGATACTGATCATAAGCAGTTCGGGATCGAATGCTGCGGATATGAGTCGGACGGATCGCACACACTTCCTGATGATCACACACAGGAGTATTACACTGTGAATAGTAAAGACATGGTGAAGTTTATTTATCAGACCTGTGGCTGGGATAGGAAGTTTACATACCGAATCAAGGGGATAGCCATGCCTGATCGCAGGATGGTCGTGTTTGACCTGAACGCTGCTCTGAAAGTAGCCGAGATTCTACATGGGGAGTGACAGTGTTCACAGCCTTATTATACCACATGGCAAACACTTTTTCAAGATTCTGCATTATGATATTTTGAGTGCATGTGGTGATCATTCTTTTACGAGGCGGGTACATAAAAACTGAATAGCGAAATGAAGCAGCCCACTGGGTAAGCATCCAAGTTACGATAAATTTCGTAAGGAGGAAAGCTACCTGGTGGGCTGCTGTTTTATTATGTAGGTTGAAATGAGCCTTTGTTTGAACATTATCCCCATTCAGCTCGATAATGAAGCTCATACAGCCCGATAAATTTGAACATTATCCCTATTCAATTTCCGTAAGTGGGTCGAAAAAATTCAGAAATGAACATTATCCCTTTGAGAAAATGAAAAACTTCAAAAAATTCCCGAAAAAGTTCATTTTTTCCAACTTGAACCTTATCCCCTCGGTATCGGCATCAGTAACCTTACCGCCTCTGAAAACACTTAACAAATTCCTACATTCTCGTTCATCCAATGCTGATCTTGGAATCAGCTTCTCGGTTGCATATGGACGGATCACTGTATTCAAGACAACTCTAAAAGCTATTGGCTTATAATTCGTAAGACGGAGACATACCCGGTGGGCTGTTTTTCATTTATCCCTCTGATAAGGGGATATTCTGCCAGAATGAATTTCAAAAATAGAACTTTATCCCTCGCTCGGAACTATCCCAAAATACCGAATTTTAAGAAGATGGCGTAAAATCGGGACTTTCATTCTCCGCCGATTGCGCAATCCCTACTGACAAACTTGGAACCTCTTATTTATAAAAGGTGGATTAGTCGCCAAAATAGCGTAAAATCGAGAAAAATTCACATTAAAATTCACCATAGTTTCGTTACATTTTCGGGTAATATCATTGCATTATCAGGTGTGAACACTTCTAACGCATCGGCGGAGAATATACCTTTTGAGCTGAAGAAGGTCATTGGTATGTAAATGATTGGTAGTATGTACATAAGAAGTATTGATGTATAAAAGTTGGCGGGTTGATATAAGTGACTGAGTTTCGGTTGCTGATATGAGCTTGCTGATGAATGAATGGCTTTGGTTCGCCGATAAGCTTTTATAGACTTGATCAGTTGGCTCGGAAATTCAATATTTCATTTGGCAGTATGGTGCATTGTTTGAGTGCGCTTATTACTGCCGTTGTCTCTATATTATTTATGTACATAATGGGACACACGGTTTTAGTAGGTTGATATGAGGGAGAGCGTTTCCTGATATGAGTCTGCTCAAATTGTGTAGAACAGATGTAGTAATAAAAGGTCAATTATTTAAGAAGGATATGTGGTTTATGGAAAAGAGAATGATTAGTTTTAGTCCCCCGGATATCAGTGATCTTGAAATCCAGGAAGTTGCAGAGGCTTTGCGCTCTGGTTGGATCACAACAGGTCCGAGGGTAAAACTGCTGGAACGCAGGCTTGCAGCATATATTGAGACCGGCGACACCAGCGTTGATACAGAGGATAACAAAGAATACTATTCAAATCGTGTGGTTTGCCTGAATTCGGCTACGGCAGCAGAAGAACTGAACCTGAGAATTCTCGGTATCAAGCCCGGAGATGAAGTCATTGTTCCGGCATATACATATACTGCAACCGCTTCGGCCGCTGTCCACTGTGGCGCAACTGTGAAGTTTGTTGACATCCAGAAGGACGGAGATAAAACTACTCACGCTCCTGAGATGGACTATGATAAGCTGGAGTCGGCAATCACAGAGAAGACAAAGGCGATCATCCCGGTTGATCTCGGTGGTATCGTCTGTGACTATGATAAGATTTTCGAGATCGTTGAGAGAAATAGAAACCTGTTTACACCTCTTGATGACCACAGTAATCCATTAGCTGATTTGAGCAGCCGAATTCAGAAAGCAATGGGTCGTGTGGCTGTTGTTGCAGACTGCGCTCACAGTCTTGGAGCAAGCAGAGTTGTTGGAGACCAGAAGCTTTACTGTGGAGCGATCGCAGACTTTTCGTCTTTTTCATTCCATGCTGTAAAGAACTTTACTACAGCAGAGGGCGGTGCATCTGCATGGTGTCTGCCTCAGTCAGTGTATGACAATGGTGTGACCGACGAGAAAATTTATAAGGTCTACCAGCTTTTATCCCTCCACGGTCAGAACAAGGATGGAAGCTAAACATTCTGAAAAACCTGAACAGATGGAGAAAGATTGCAAGAAAGCAATCAAACAGATCAGAGATAATCAGTATGCACTTAAGCTGACCGGATATACAACAGTTCTCCGATACGGCGTGGCATTCTTCCAGAAAACTGCATTAATTAAACTTGATCCTGATGATCTCCCAAATGAATAAACCCATATAACACACCCAGCCCACTGAGCAACTGCCGAGGAATCTTCGGTACTTGCTTGGTAGGCTTTCTTTATGCCTTTCTGCGCTGTTACCATTAGCAACAATAATCAGCCGCTATTTCCAATCACAAGACCTTCTTTTGCAAAAATTCCTCACAAATCTATTGGCATTCATAGCTCCATGTGCTATAATAAATCCATTATAAGCAAAAGAAAGCCTGTTGCTAATGGCAACAATGACATATTGGAGGTAGGCTTATATGAAGCATCTCTCACTCACAAAGCTGTCCGAGACAGTGGTCAGCAAGGGGCGCATACGGTGGCGTATGCGTCCCGGACTTCCAGATTATTCGGGAGCCTCGGGCTCCCGGGGTCAGTCATTTTTTGTCTCCGGAGATTCTGATCTGCACTTTTCCGGGTCGAATCCCCGAATATCAGAAAAAACTTCTGAAAATCCGCATGTGAACACCCCTGAATCCATCCCCGAAAAAACCAAGCGAGCACCGTTTCCGATGCCCGCTTGCATTGTATTGTGCGCAAAGATGTGCATTCTCACTCCCCGCGGTAGCACTGCACCGTGCCGTCGCTCATGTGATACACGATGAATCCCGGATCGTATACCTCCGTCACGGGGGAGCCGATCGGCTCGAGGTCAGCGCTTGCGTGGTCGGGACGTGCGGGTGCCTCAAAGATCAGGCTGTCGCCGCAGACATCCTTGAGATAGGTATAACCGAAGGTGTCCTGCGTGAAGTCTGCAATGTCGATTGTGATGTCCCTGCGGTCGGTGAGATCGGGATTGAAGGTCGCAATGAGGATTGCGTGCTCGTCCTCTTCCGTGCCGATCTGCGCATAAACTCTGTCGCCGCAGAAGATCATTGTGTCAAATCCGCAGTTCTCCAGCGCGACCGTCGTTTCCTTCGTGTCCATATTGTAGCAGTACAGATTCAGCACTCTGTCAGACTGGGCATCGTCCTCGGGCAGGCGGTAGTAGATGCAGTTGCCGTACACATACCAGCCGCAGGAGCGCGCATAGTCGCTGAGCACAAATTCAATGCCTTCCTCGGTGATGTGCGCGACCTGATATTGCTCCACGCCGTCGTCCCGGTTCCACATGACCCCGTAGACACCCGCGTTTCCGTCGGAGAACACCCGGTCGTAGCCGATCATATCCTGATCGCCGCTGACCGCGGTGCCGGTCGCCGTGTCAAAGATCTGCCAGAAGCTCTGCGCGTGCATACCCTCCCGCGTGAAATAATAGCCCTCGACAAAATACTTTGTGTCGGTCAGCTTTGCCAGCACACTGATGCCCGTGCGGCGTTCGCGTGCCTTGCCCGTCTCCTGCCATTCGCGGTATTCCGCCGTATTCAGCGGGGTCTTGGTGCCGTCCGCGGCAATGCTGCTGATGACACCGGTCTCGGTATCGTATGCGAACATGCCGCTGCCGAAGCTGTCGGCGATGAACAGCTCATCCTTGCCGAGCAAATCGCTTTCGCCGTAATGCGCGGTCTTTTGCAGGGGGACATTCGCCGCGTCCGCATTCAGCGCCGCGGACAGATACGGCGTGAAATACCAGTTGTCGCTGTCGTACATGAAATCCGCGTTTGCGGAATAGTGCAGTGCGCCGTGCCCGCCGAGGAAATTCTCAGCGGCTGCGCGCTCGGTCTGCTCCATTGCCTGCGATGCTGCACTGCCCGGGACCGTCGTGACAATCGGCTGGCTGTTCAGATACTTCGCGCCGTAGAACACGGCCACACCGAGCATTGCCGCTGCGGCTGTGCCGGACAAAACCTTCAACATGACTGTATGCTTCATAGTGTGCTCCCTCCGATGATAGATGCGCTGCTCCGCCTCCGCGTAATACTGCCGGTCGGCATGCTGAATGGCGTGCAGAAGCTCCTGACTCTTCATAGTAAGCCCTCCTTTTTCAGGTATGCGCGCAGCTTTTTGCGCGTCCGCAGCAGTGTGACCTTGACCTTGCTCTCGGAAAGACCGTAGAGGTCTGCGATCTGCTGCACGGGTCGCTGGTTGCCGTAACGCTGGATGAACACGGACCGCGCCTCGGGCTTTAGCTCAGAAAGGAATCGGTTGACCGCGTCGCGCAGAAGATGCTCTGAGACGATCTCCTCGACATTCATGCTGTCTGCGGTGATCTCGTCGAGCTCGTCGAGCACCAAAGCCTGCTGCCCGCCGCCGCGCTTTTCTCGCAGCGACTTTTCTCGCCGGTTATAGCAGATGCGCCGCAGCACGGTACAGAGATACGAAAACAGGCTCTCGGGGCGTTCGGGCGGAATCGCATTCCATATACGCATGAGCGTATCCTGAAAGACCTCCTGCGCATCCTCCTCGCTGCCGAGGATCTGTGCGGCGATATTGCGCCCCGCGCCGCCGTACCTGCGCTCAATGGCGCGCAGTGCGGATTCGTCGCGCTGCTCCAGCAGTGCAATGATGGCTTCGTCTGTCACGGTCTTCCCTCCCTTCCGTCATGGGTTTGGAACGGTACCTGTTCTACTTCACTAGACCGGGTTTTCATCATCGGGGTTACACTGATTGAGAAAAAACTTTTTATTTCAGATCATTGAAAGGTCGGAGTTAGATGTTAGGAGTGAAAGGTGACGGGACAACTCCTCACGCCTTACTGCTAACTCCTCACTTTTCTATTGTATCATGGATTTTGCGGCGGGTCAAGCGGGAATGCGGCGTTTTTGATATTGACATTCGACCCTTTCTGTGCTATGATTACAGTATCAAATTGCTGCGCACTTTTCGGAATTGCGCTGCACGGATAAATCGGAATTTGCGGGGCAGCCCCCGCGGGCGAGTCCCTTCGGGTACATTTTTGCGGAGCCTCCCAATATGCGTGACTGCACGGCACTGAACGCGCCTTCTGTAACGCGATACTCCCAATGTTTGCGCAATAAGAGGCAGGAATGAAAGTGACGGAATAACTCCTCACTCCTAACTACTAACTCCTAACTTGACCTCCTACCTCCTACCTCCTACCTAACTTCTGATTTATCGCAGGAACACTTTTCTTAAATTTATGCAGAGAGGGTCGAGGGGGTGCGGAGGGCTCTGCGCGGGCGCGGAATCAGCCCGAAGCTGATCTGCAGCGCATAGTCGACCTGCTTCATCAGCTCAGGCGGCACGGTGCCCATGCACTCTTTCAGGCGGCGCTTGTCGATCGTGCGCACCTGCTCGAGCAGAATGACGCTGTCCTTGGTGAGCCCACTCCCGGAGGCGGGCACGGAAATATGTGTCGGGAGCTTTGCCTTGCCGCTCCGGCTGGTGATCGCCGCAGCAATGACCGTCGGGCTGCAGCGGTTTCCGACATCGTTCTGGATGATGAGCACGGGACGGATGCCACCCTGCTCCGAGCCCACGACCGGGCTTAAGTCTGCATAATAGATTTCTCCGCGTTTGACGCTGATCATAATGACGCTTCCTTTCGTTTCGCCCGTTTCCCCGGGCGTCATCTACAGTATGCCCCAATTTCGGCGAACATAAACTTTTGGAATGAGAAATGGGAAATGAGAAGTGAGAAATGATCCCGCGCCGGCATTTTCCCTCTGGCACATGTTTCGGAGCATCCCGAATCGCGCAGCACACAGCGCGAAAGCGACCGATTCTTCTCAAATTCAGCAGCAGAAGCGGAAGTGATGGAATAACTCCTCACTTCTCACTTCTCATTTCTCACTCGTCTTGACATTACTTGTTTATTGTGGTATACTATAATAGTATATTTATGCGCAGATACCCAAATTTGTGCGAAAGGCGGTAATATTATGACCGATCTGTTTTTCTGTCCCGAGCGCTGGGAGACCGACCCGATGGTCTCGACGAATATTGCGGAGCAGGTGCGCGTCAAAGGCTTCCTCGGCAAGCCCGTTGACGCATGGCAGCTCGCCGACTGGAACGGCAGCTGGACCGCGATCGTCTCAAAAATCCCGATCGAAAAGGGCTGGCTCGAATCCGGCTGCGACTACCGGTTCTGCTTCTGGCTCAACGGCGGCGAAAACGCCCGCGCCGACGAGACCTGTATGCTCGAGATCTGGGGCGACGACTGGGAGGAGCGCCTGCAGTTCAAGCTCAACCGCGAGCACACCAAGCCGCTGCTCGAAAAGAACGGCTGGCTGCTCTTCGCCGTGCCC
>CAMNJD010000331.1 GCA_946540705.1 uncultured Ruminococcus sp.
CTGCACCGCTCCGAGTCAGAGCCCATGACTGTTCCTGCCGATCTGGATGACCAGACTGTCCGTTTCATGCGTGAAACTGCGATCGCTGCGTTCCAGATCCTTGGGTGCAGAGCACTTGCGCTGTTTGACTTCTATTATACCGACCGCGGTGATATCCTGCTCGGCGAGGTCAATACTATGCCGGCACTCTCTGAGAAAGCCCCTTATCCCGTGCTCATGGCTGATCTCGGCATGCGGTATCCGTATCTGCTGGAAAAGCTGATCGAGCAGGCGGCAGAGCATGCAGACCGCGGATTCTGATGACCCGACGGAGGTGTTGATTTGTCAAGAGAACAACGAAAAGCCGAAAATGCCGTGCTGACAATCCACAGCTATCAGAAAGCAGACGATGAAACAGATTCCACGGAGCTGAACACAACTGCAAACTATCGCTACCGAAACGGAAAGGCGAAAATCACCTATACCGAGCTCGACGAACAGGGAGTGCCCAGCGGAGAGACTGCGATTACTGTGCTGGATGAACGTCTCGTGACGATCCGGAAAACCGGCTTTACTGAGGCTGTCATGGTGCTCGAAACCGGAAAAACACATCCGGCTCGGTATCATACAATGCTCGGTGCAATGGAAATGCGGCTCTGTGCAACAGAAATCTCATCTTCGCTGCATCAGTCCGGCGGTTCGCTTCGTCTGCGCTATCTGCTGGATATCGGCGAAAGCTATTCCGCCGTCAATCTGATTGATTTACAGGTCAGACTTCGGACAGAAGGCTGACACTGCAATCCATATACTATAATATAAATGAAATCACAAACGAAAGGAGTGCTGCACTTGAATCATATTTCCGCTGCCTCACAGGAGGCAAAAGCACTGATTCTGGAGGCGATGGGCAGACTGGTTGCTGACGGAACCTTCCCCTCGGAGCCGCTGCCTGCATTCAATATTGAAATTCCTGCTGACCGCGCACACGGCGACTTTGCCGCAAATGTCGCGATGGTCTCCGCGAAGGCACTTCATATGCCGCCGCGAAAAATCGCAGAGGCGATTGAAGGACAGCTTCAGCTCGAAGGCACGTCATTTGACAAGGTCGAGATTGCCGGTCCCGGATTTATGAATTTCTATCTGGGACAGCATTGGTATTCCCGTGTCATTGAAAACGTAATGACAGAACAGGAAGCATACGGCAATTCCGAGATCGGGAAGGGTCAGCGTGTTCTGGTAGAGTTTGTTTCCGCAAATCCGACCGGCCCGATGCATGTCGGCAACGCGAGAGGCGGTGCAATCGGTGACTCGCTTGCTTCTGTACTTCAGGCCGCAGGCTATGAGACAGAGCGCGAATTCTATATCAATGATGCAGGCAACCAGATCGAAAAATTCGGAAAATCACTGTCGCTGAGATATCAGCAGCTCTGCACGGAAAAAGGACAGGCTATATATCATGCCGCCGCCTCGACCGAGGATGTCTGCAAACAGATCTACGGAGAAAACGGCAGCACAGCAGATTTCCCGATGCCCGAGGACGTCTATCTCGGACAGGATATCATCGCACACGCCAAAAATTACTACGATCAGAACGGTGATTCGCTTGCAGCAGTCACAGAAGAAGAACGCAAGCAGGCATTGGTTGCATTTGCACTCCCGAAGAACATTCAGGGTCTGAAGGACGATCTTGCACAGTACCGGATCCACTATGATACGTGGTTTCCGGAAAGCACGCTGCACCGGAACGGCAGTGTCACAGAGATTATCCGGCAGCTCAAAGACAGCGGCTACACCTACGAAAAAGAAGGTGCCCTCTGGTTCAAGGCAGAAGAACTCGGTGCAGATAAAGACTTCGTCATTGTCCGCTCTAACGGCATCCCGACTTATGTTGTGCCGGATATCGCGTATCATTACAATAAGCTCGTTACACGGGGCTTTGACCGTGCAATCGACATTCTCGGCGCCGATCATCACGGCTATGTTCCCCGTCTGAAAGCAGCGCTGACAGCGCTTGGCGTAGATGCCTCGCGTCTGACCGTCGTGCTGATGCAGATGGTCGCTGTTATGCGGGACGGCCAGCCGGTCAAACAGTCCAAACGCAGCGGCAAGGCACTGACGCTTGTCACACTGCTGGAGGATATTCCTGTTGATGCGGCAAGATTTTTCTTCAATCTGCGCGAAGCAAATTCGCATTTTGAATTTGACCTCGATCTCGCTGTTGAGAAGTCATCCTCGAACCCGGTATACTATGTGCAGTATGCACACGCAAGAATTTGCAGTCTGATCCGCAATCTGGAGGAATCCGGCGTCACAGTCCGTGACCCGGCAGAGACAGACCTTTCCGTGCTCAGCAGTGCAGCAGAGCGTGAGCTGATCCGTCAGTTGGCGCTGCTCCCCGCAGAGGTCGAATCTGCTGCCAGACAGCTTGATCCTTCCAGACTGACGAAATATTCCGTTGATCTGGCTGCACAGTTCCACAAATTTTATGATGCGTGCAAGGTTCGTGATGCCGAAACAGAGTCGCTCCGCGATGCAAGACTGCTGCTCTGTGCCGCAGCACGGCAGGCGCTCGGCAATGTCCTGGCGCTTTTGAAAGTTACAGCGCCTGAAAAAATGTAACCGGTTTGTCATAAATTGGTTACGACAATGCAAGGAATGATTCTTGAATTTCGTTGTTTTTCACAAGGTTTTCATCTAAATAACAGCGAATTCACGGAATGTTCAAAGTTTGTTCATAGTTTGTCAACAATTAAGAGCGGGAAATGTGTTACAATTTGTAATAGTTTCGGGGCGGTTGGTCAACTCCCGGAATTGTGCAGAAGCGAACACATCTCTCCGCTTGTATCATGGCACTCCCCAACCAAAATCATGAAGAAAGCGAAGGGATCGTATTATGTCTAACAGACCGTTTCAGGGACTCGTCGTGCAGATGCATGACATCATTCACGCGGCAATCGGCGTTGTCGATGAAACCGCAACGATTATCGCATGCAGCGATGCAAACCGTGTCGGCACCACCAATGAATTCGTTTCGATGGATATGAACGAATCCGGTGACCTGTTTATCCGTGACGGTTATACGTATAAGCCGTTCGGTGTCAGAACCACTCCGGATTATGCCGTGTTCGTCGAGGGAACCGATGAGAATGCCGCAAAGTATGCGGATATGCTTGCGATTGCAATGTCAAGCATCAAGCAGTATTATGATGAGAAGTATGACCGGAACAACTTTATCAAAAATGTCGTTCTGGACAATGTCCTCCCCGGCGATATCGTTGTCAAGGCGCGTGAACTCCACTTCAATGCTGAGATCAGCCGCGTCGTGTTCCTCATCCGGATCGTTTCGGCAAACGATATCTCCGCTTACGATGTGATCCAGAATCTGTTTCCGGACAAGAGCAAGGACTTTGTGTTTAACATCACCGAGACCGATATCGTTCTCGTGAAGGAAATCAAGTCCAGCGTCGAGAGCAAGGATCTCGAAAAGCTCGCCCGTTCTATCGCAGACACCCTGTCCAGTGAATTCTATACCCGCGTCAATGTCGGTATCGGCACCAGCGTCATCGGCGTGAAGGATCTGGCACGTTCCTTTAAGGAGGCTCAGACCGCACTGGAGGTCGGAAAGGTATTCGATACAGACAAGGTCATCGTCAGCTACGATAATCTCGGTATTGCACGTCTGATCTATCACCTGCCGACAACGCTCTGCGAAACCTTCCTGCATGAGGTCTTTAAGCGCGGCAGCATCGAGAGCCTCGATCATGAGACCCTGTTCACGATCCAGCGGTTCTTCGAGAACAATCTGAATGTCTCCGAGACATCCAGAAAGCTGTTCGTCCACCGCAATACGCTTGTGTACAGACTTGAAAAGATCAAGAAGCTCACCGGCCTTGATCTGCGTGAATTCGATCATGCAATTATCTTTAAGATCGCGCTCATGGTAAAGAAATATCTTTCCTCCAGCCCGGTCAAGTTCTGATTTGATTTTATTTGGATTTATGGGGAGTGCCGAACGGATCATCATTCGTTTCGGCATTTTCCATGCCCGGCAAAATTCTCTTTGCCCCCGGAAAGATGTCTAAAGAACCGCCAAAAGCGCTGGCTTTCTTTGCGCTGGCTGTACGGTTCCCCGAACGTCCAAAAGGAGGATTATTCTCTTGGTTGAACTTAAAAATGTTTCCGTCCGATATGAGAGTACCGGCGTGGAGGCACTCAGCGATGTCAGCCTGAAGGTTGAGGACGGTGAGTTTGCTTTCGTGATCGGACGCTCCGGCGCCGGAAAAAGCACGCTGATCAAGCTCCTGCTCAAAGAGCTTGATGCAAACAGCGGCAAGGTCTATGTCAACGGCTATGACCTGACAAAGCTGAAAAAACGCAAAGTGCCTGAATTCAGGCGCACAGTCGGTGTCGTTTTTCAGGATTATCGCCTGATTGATACAATGACCGTCTATGAAAACATCGCATTTGTTCTTCGCGTCATAGATGCACCGAAAAAGCAGATCCGCAAGCGCGTACCTTATGTGATGTCGCTTGTCGGCCTTCAGGATAAAGCTGACTGCTATCCGAGCGAGCTCTCCGGCGGTGAACAGCAGCGCTGTGCGCTGGCAAGAGCTTTGGTCAATGATCCGGCACTGCTCATCGCGGATGAACCGACCGGAAATGTTGATCCGGAACTGGCATATGAGCTGGTGGAGCTGCTTCAGGGCATCAACGCCTGCGGCACAACGATCCTCATGGTCACGCACGCACATGAGATGGTCCGTCACTTCGGCGGCCGTATCATTAACATCAGCGAGGGTGAGGTCGTATTTGACGAAGTGATTGGAGGCGCAGAAGTTGAAGCTGAGTAGTTTTCATTATCTGGTCAGACAGGGCTTTGATAATGTCTGGAAAAACCGTGTCATGGCATTCGCATCATTCTGTGTCCTGCTGGTCAGCCTGCTGCTGGTCGGTATTTCCGTTCTATTCTATATCAATATCAATGCAATTATCGGCGGCATCGAAGACAAGAATGAGGCGATTATTTACCTCATGGATGATGCAACGCCTGAGCGTGTCAGTGAGGTCGGAGATACTCTCCGAAACCTGAACAATGTCAGCGAAGTCACCTTTGTCTCCCGCGACAAGGCGCTCTCCGATCTGCAAACCGACACGGAATATCCGGAGATTTTTCAGTCGCTCGGCGGCGATAATCCCCTCCCCGATGCATATCGAATCAAGGTCGCAGATATCACGAAAATGAACGACACCATGAAATCCGCAGAAAAAATACCGGATGTGCTCTATGTCCGTTCCCCCGACACTTTTGTCGAGCTCCTGACCGAAACACGGCGTATTGTTACGATCGTTGCACTGGCGATTATCATTGCAATGCTGATTGTTTCTATGGTCATCATCTCCAACACAACAAGAGCCAGCGTGTTCTCACGCCGCCGCGAAATCAGCATCATGCAGAGCGTCGGCGCGACAAAGGCCTTTATCCGCTTTC
>CAMNJD010000332.1 GCA_946540705.1 uncultured Ruminococcus sp.
CGGATTGCTTTTCCGGCTCTTCCTTTTGCTCTGCCTGTGCATCGTTCTGTTTTTCTTCCTTCTCTTCCGGTTCATCATCCGCCAAAAAGTCGTTTTTCGCAAGCTCATTTGCTGCCTGATTGATATTGGCAGCTTCCTGCGGCACCTCGATTTCGGATTGCTTTTCCGGCTCAGCCTTTGGTTCTTCCTGCTTTTTCCCGGGCACTTCCTGCTTCACCGGCTGTTCCTCATTCTCTGCACCGTCCTGTTTCGGACGGTACGGAACATAATCCGGGTTCGGTTCGTCATCAATTTCCTCTAAGAATGCATTGGGTCTCGCTTCCCGGGCACGGCGTTCCGCTTCCTCGCGCTCCCGCTGTGCATGTTTCTCCGGATCCGTTTCAAGCTCCGCAGAATTCAGCCACTCATTGATTCGATCCTGCACTCTTTCGTGAATGATCTCAATACCGAAGCGCTCCTCCAAAATCTTTGCAAAGTGAACGAGATCCTCTCCCTTGCTGCCAAACATCGGACGCTCCGCATCGAAAGCTTCTGCTGTTTCCATCAGGTCATACAGCTTATCTTCATCGTTGATGATGTCTTTGAATCCGGACAGCGGTTCCAGCTCCTTATTGGAAAGATGACCGTCGGAATTCATCGCTTGAAGCGCGGTCCGGAATAGTTCAACGAGCTCTTTTCCGAGCGCGGGATCGTCAAATTGATAATCCGGATCTTCCTCGTCCATCATTTCCTTTCCCTTTTGGAAGCATTCCTCCAAAAACTTTTTATCCTCTTCATAATCCTTTTTCCATTCTTTTTTTGCCCAGTACTTTTTTTTCGAGGAGGCTTTTTCCTCTTTCCATTCTTCTGATTCCCAGTACTTTTTTTTCGGCATGGCTTTTTCCTCCTGATCATGATATGTTTCGACGCCCGCAAAGGCTTTCATTTTATAATACCGTCAAAGACGGTTATTGGTTGCAATTCTCGTTAAAACATGCTTCTAATTGTGTGAAATGCACAGATATCAGACATCGGATCCCGCCCGGAGTGTTCACTCGGATCATACTCGGTCTTTTCTCAAGTCTCAGCCGCGTAATTGAGGATGACTATTTGCATCAGGAACGGAAATTTCGCTCACGCGTTGACCGAAAGCTGAGGAGGATGATCATGCAAGCCCTATACCTTCCTGCTTCTTTTCCTTTTTCTGCTGAACAGCATTTTGCCGGACATAGTCAGCAGCTTCTGCCTGTGCAAGCTGCACACGGTTCTTTGCATATTCAGAAAGCAGCTTGCTGCCGGTGTTTTCATTCACCATCTCGATGATCTGCTCTTTCTTATTCTGACTGATCAGCGCACTGAAGGCAGGTGTTGCCATAATCTGCTCAATATTTTTGTCATGGGTGGACTGCATCAGCGCATTGATCATTTTTTTGCCCTTCACAAGCTGAACGGCATTTTGCTTCAGGAGGTTCAGATAAATCATTGTTGCAACATTCTGCTTGAAAGCCTCATCGGATATATCATTCCCGTGGGCGGTCAGATACTCCTGCCGGTTTTTGATTTTTCTGTGCATGACCTCCTCCGGCTTTGCCTCAACCTCACGCATATCCGAATTCACCTGTACGAGCGAACGCATTTTGGCTGTATTCCTGCTGATTTGTTCTGCGAGCGCCTTTCGCTTCTGCTGCGTTCTGCTCGGATGCGCTGTATCATTCACATGGCTGATATACTTTCCGGCAGCATCGTTCAGGCTATTGACACCGGAAATCAGTCCGGAGAAATCCTCTGAAGACAGTTTTCCTCCGTTTTGCACTTTTTCTGTGAGTTGCTTTGTATAATTTGCATACGCTGCGGCGCGTTCGGAAAGATCGGTATAGAACTGAGACTGACCGTGCAGAATGCTGGTTCCTTCCTTCACATTTTTTAGTGCAGTATCTGCATAACGCCCCGCAAATTTCAGGATTTCTGCATCGGACATAGAATGCTCAGCATTCATTTTCCTGAAGCTCTGACTGAACTGATCGAGGAGGTCGTCAGTTTCATCTGAGACTGTCTGTTCCAGTTTTGTCTTTTCAATCACTTCCTTTGAGAAATCCTGTACCTTTTCGCCGTGTGTATACGTTACCTGACCCCGCGGCGTATCCGGCTTCAGTGTATTCATCAGGCTGGGCACTTCTCTGGAAAATGTCTGGCTGACATTGGCAAACAGATTGCTTTGACTTTCCGCAGCGAGATCGGACAGTTTCATCTGCTTCCATTCTTCATCTGTCACGGTTCTGATCTGACCGGATTTGATTCGATCCCGCACGGTTGTGAAGCGTTCAACTGCGGCATTGATTTCATTCTGCGTCAGCCCCTGTCCTTCCAGTGTGTGAACCAACGCATCATGGCTGATGCTCTTGATTTTCTCCGCCATTTCAACCGTGACGACCTTGATATCATTCAGCGGAGGTTCTTCGAGATAATGCTTATTCGGCTGTAACTTGAGTGTACCGAACGAAAGATCGTTGTCGATTCCTGTTACGCCGATGCACTTCGTGCCGTCCTTGGAAAACTGATAGAACAAGTTGGATTTATTCCGGTCCACATTCATGCAGATATAATCAAGAATCTGTATATTTGCAATATCCTTGAGGGCAGGCGAACCGTCAAAAGCGGTTGCGGTATGCTCCAGGATCTTGTCGCCCGGTCTGATCGAGGTATATGCCATACCGGGCGCTTCATCCATGAAAACGCCGTCCGTGATCTTATCGCCGACCTGAACCTGCATAGTGGTGGAGCGGGCAAGCGCAGTCGGTGCGCCCAGCAGATCACCCACTTTGGACATTGCCACATTGCGTTTTTCAATCGTTCCATTGCGGTCTGCGCCAAAACCAATATATCCGAGTTGCAGATTAGCCGGAATGTTATAAAGTGGCTGGAGGATCTCCCTTTGATAGTATGTGTTAAAATCATCGTCGTTCTTCAGCCGATCTGCGGTTTCGGCATCATATCCGAGCTTTTTCAGATCATAATTGTTGAAAGCAAACCGATCGGCGTCCAGACCGCGCTGCAGATGTGCATAAGTGCGCTTCAGCACATCTGCCCATTCCGGATGACCGTTTTCGCCGGACTGCTTTGCGATTTCTCTGTCGAAGAACTGCTTGACCTGGTTTTTGCCGTTGACGAAGGTCGCTGCGGTAAAGAATCCGTTTTTCGGTTTCCCGTCCGGCCCGTCAAAGGAAACAGGAATCCGTGAACTGTTTGCGCCGGAAAGCTTGCCGAGCTTCTCATCCTCCGGAATCACGAGTTTGATTGTTTCCGGATTATCGACGCCGAGCATATCCGCCTTCTGCACCTGATATTTGATACCGGTTCCGATCGGCTTTCCTTCCAGCGGCTTGATTTCCTGCTTCGGCTTAATCTCCTGACCGAAGACCTTCTGCCTGATCTCGTTTGACCGTTCTTCGGATTCTGCCTCGTTTTTCCTTCTTTTCGCTGTGGATGCAACGATCGCATCCATATAGTTCAGAATCGCAAACTGATTCATCTTCTTGATTTCGTCCATTTTGAGCGTATTGGCAAGAGATTGCAGACTGTATTTATTCCATTCGTTTTCCGGAACAATGCGCAGATGTCCCGGTGCCAGCGTACCATGCTCCATCGGATGATTTTTATAGTACTCCGCACCTTCCATGATGGCATCCTGTAAAATCTTTGTGCGCTTGCACGCTGCGTCGATCTCCGCCTTTCTCAGCCCGTAGCCGCTGAGTGTCAGACGAAGCTGATCCTCCTGAATGCTCAGGATCTTTTGCGCGGTCTGTTTGCCGATCACGCCCATTTCACTCGGAAGAACGAATCGCTTTCCGATCCGCTGCGAGCTGTTCGGTTCCGGCACATTCATACCGAAGGACAGATCATTGTCGATACCGGTAATGCCGATGGCTTTGGTTTTACCGTCTACTTCTCCGAAGCGGAGCATATAATTGCCGGAATGTCTGTCGATGTTGCCGCAGATAAAATCAATCGCCTGCATTGCAGCAATATCATCAAAAATCGCCGGATTGTTATAATTCTCCGCTTTTGCAGTCATCATGGGATTCTTTTCGGTAATGTCGGTAGAGCAGTAATCAAACGCCTTTGTCATGAATGTGCCGGCAACCGGCTTTCCGTTGATAATTGCGATCATCGGCTGTGCTTCCGCGATCAGACCTTTTTTGCCGACCAGTGACGAAACGGCACTCATAGCCGCATTGCGCTTGTCTACATTGCATCCCGGGTCAAGACGCAGCGTGCGCTGACCGCTTGTTTTGTCTGTGTATAGGTAAATCTGAGCAGAGAGTTTTGGGTATTCTTTGGAAAACTCGCACATTGCCTGGAAAAACTGCGGCTGTTTTTTGATTTCCGAAAGCTCCTCCGCCGGAACGAGCCCTCGCAGCATATCAGCAAAATAGGCTGTTCCGGCTTTCTTCATGGTGTTCGGGTCGTCCGTATATCTACCGCCGTTCCCCTCATTGACAGCTTTATCCGGACTGATGTCCATGAGCTTGTGTCTTTCAATTTTGGAGGGCGATGTATTTTCAAGATGGTCAAACAGATTTTTCAGTTCCGGATATTTTTCCTTAAATTTCCCGAAAAAAGATCTCGTATCTTCATTCGGACGGACATAGCTTGACGCCGTAAAATAACCGTCAAGAGCACCGCCGGGTGCATCCGGCACCTGAACCGGAATGCGCGAGGACAGTGCCGCGCCTTTTGAGACGACCTGCTGGTCGCCGAAATCAACCGTAATCGTTCTGCCGAGACCGATGATGTCATCCAGCGTCATCGGATGCTCCTTGTCAATCACAACAGCTTCCAGCGCAGCGGAGTCTTTTTCAAGCATCTCCTTGACCTGCTTGGAGATTTCCTTCATTTTGCCGGAAATACCGTCATTGCTGTTTTCCTTCAGGACCTTATCACATTCATGCAAAGCCCTGTGATAGGTATTCCGAAATGCTTTCAGGCTGAGTTCATCCATCACAGGATAATTTCCGCTTTCATCCGGCCGGTAGAAATCCTCGGACAACTGTGTAATTGCCCATGTCCAGCGGTTAAATTCGCTGTAGCGTTCGGCATCTTCTTCCGTAAGCAGCGTATTACTGATCTGTCCGGCAATATCCAGATAATTCCGCTGCATTTCCGTCATAAAGAGCTCGGGATTCTGCTCCTGTCCTTTTTTCTTCGGCATAATATTTTCCTCCTTTAATTTGCTGTTTATCCCCCGAAAGGGGCAGTCACTTATAATACCCTGCAAATTGCAAAATGGTTGCAGAAAATAAAAATTTTTTGCCTCAGTCCTTTTTCTGTTCAAGCACATGCAGCGGCAATAACCGATACAAAACGCTTTGTATCCTACAGCAGATGCCGGAAAGCAGCACGCGTGCAAGCCGTTTATCTGACGCGCAAAAAATTTTTCCGGAAATTTTTATAATTCTGCAACCAAAATCCGGCAGCAGAGGTATTATAGGTGAGAGCCTGTGAAGGCAATCTTAAAATATATTTACAGGAGGAAAACACCATGCCGAACTTTCAGAAGGAATTTCAGAAATGGCTCGAGTCGAATGAGAAAGGACAACAGTCGCTTGCCAGAATCATTGCGATGATGCAGCAGTCCGGTGTAGAAGATGCCAACAATCTGCCGGATGCAGAAACGGATCTCAGTCCCGATCTGCTCGCACTCGAGCTCGATGCACTTACTGCGTTCACTTTGCTCACAGATAAAATGAAAAAGCCAGACTTTGAGGCAATCAAGACAGCGGAGGATGTCAACACATTCTTCCAGCGCTATCAAGAGAAGGAGGCGGATTATGCAGATTATCAAAAAGAGGCTGAAGTACGCCGCCAGATGCATGAAGCAGGCTTGCTGACAAATGCTGAGATTCTCGCAGCAAACCCCGGACAGAAATATATTTACGGCCGTGACAATCCGTTTGACAAGAACGAGCGCGAGGTTCTTCGGAAAAAGCTGAAAACCTATAGCAATGTTCGCGATGCGCTCGACGAGAAGCTCATATCGGATAAAGGGATAAAAGACGAGATTTATTCTTATAATAATTTATTGAATAAAATTACGGATTACAGCAAAAATAGGAAGCTGGAAAAAGACTCGGATCTCCTGGATGCATACAAGCAGCTCGGCGGACTCAAGAATGTATTGAATAAAAAGGTTGCTGTCCCTGAGATTTACCGTAATTATGTATCGAATCAGGAGGAAGCAACGCTTTATGAATTGCTGGATGCAAAAGCCAGAGTAAAAGACAGATCATCGAATAAACCGCTGGGATCGCTGACGGATATGCTGCAGGCAGCAGGGATTCCGGTTCCGGAAGAGGCGGCGCAGAAGGCACAGGATAACTGGAAGGCATATCAGGAAAAAGAACTTCAGGCACACAAGCAGCTCGAAGAAGAAGGAATGCCGACGCTTGAAAGAATCCAGAAGACGAAACAAGTGGACTGTTTGCGTGTGATCTGGGCTGAATTGAATAAGGTTGTCAAGAAAACGGCTCTGCCGCAGGAGACGAAGAAAGAGATCAGCAGAAATTTGGAGATTTCAAGTGCTGTGCGCGGCTCTCAGTCGGATACCGCAGATAAATCCGATATGAATCTGCTTTATCTGTTGCAGAAGACAAAGCAGGATCTGCCGAAGCTGCTGAAAACGGAAATTGATACGCCGGCCAAATACAAGGATAAATACGGCGAAAAGATGACCCTGCTGAACTGCTTCCGTGAAATGTCAGAAGAAAATAAGACACAACACGACCTTACGGGTTTCCTGGCGGCAATTAAAGATGTTCAGCTTAACTGCAACGTGGATCTTAATGTCGATGAAGCAATTTCACTGAGTGAAAAGGAGTATGCGGCAACAGGTGAGCGGCTTCGCGCTGCCGAGGAAAAGCGCCGCGTCGAGGCGGAGCAGCGCCGCGCAGAAGAACAGCGCCGTGCAGAGGAGCAGCGCCGTGCAGAGGAGCAGCGCCGTGCTGAAGAACAGCGCCGTGCAGAAGAACAGCGCCGTGCAGAAGAGCAGCAGCGCGAAAAGGAGCGCGTTGAAAAACAGATTGCAGAGGCATTTCAGGATGGCGTTGACGACGTAAAGAAGCGCAAGCATAATCTGGTTGAGCGCTTCGGCCCGAAGGCAGAGCTTCATATGCGCAACAAATCTCGTTATAAGCCGGAAAGCATGGAGGCGTACAATGCGATCGAGCTGCCTGTTCCGGACGGTCTGACACCGGAGTTCGTTGCCATGATCGCGCTGGGTGATTCGATGGATCGCTCCAAGCTCGGCAAAAAAATGACAAACTCATCCGAAGGGAAGGTCACGGACCTCGCTGAATTCAATGCTGCCTTCATCATCTCTAATATTATCAACGGTGATTCCAGAACATTTGATTATTCGGATCATCTTGTGGAATCCAGAAAGCATACAAAGCAGATTCTGGAAGACTACCAGAACGGGAAGCCGGAGGGTGTGCAGAAGGCGCTGCAAAACGTTGTTCCGGAGATGCTGCAGTCCTATAAGAGCATGGCAGTGGGTAAGGCTTATGAGCTGCACGAAAAGGAAATCCCGCTGATCATCGAAGAGATGGCAAAGCACGACGAGCAGATTCGGCTGGAAGCCAAGCAGAAACTGGCTCAGGCAGAGGAACTCAGGAATCAGGGAAAGCTCGCAGATGCGCAGAAGCTCGAAGAAGAAGCGCACAAGCTGCCGTTCCTCGGCGTGACGATTCCGGATGGAGAAAAGCCGAAGCTGGCAGCGCATCATGCCAAAATGAAAGCGAACGAAGATGCTTCCAATGCGATGGAACAGATGTTCAAAGAGCAGCCTGCTGCGGGCAGCCATGAGCGTGAGGAGCTGATTTCGGAATTCCTGTTCAATACTTGCGTTTCGGTGGAAGGATTTGAGTCCGACAGAGCTGAGAGAATGCGTTATTCCGAAGAGTTTAACCGCATCACAGATGAGTATGTGCCGTATGCCCATATGAAACCGTATAAAGGAAAGCCGGAACTCCGCGGCTCTGACTTCACATTTAATGTTGGAGTCTGGTTCCAGAACCACGGTGACGCAGAACTCGAAGATTACTGGAATGTGGACGTAGTTGACAGAGCCGGCTCACAACTGGAAGATGCGCTGGAGGGCGCGAACATGACACCGGGTGAATATTTACTCTCGACTCCGGACGGCAAAGCGAAGCTCAAAGAACTGTATATGCAGGACATCAAGAAATCCGAGCTTTATCAGAAAATGGTGAATGAGAAGGATCTGGGCAAGCTCGCGAAACTGATGGGGGATCACTTCAAGTCACAGGATGATAAATCGTTCGGCTTGTTTTCTGAGAAGAAGGTTGCGGTTGATGATCCGGAAAAGCTGAAAGTTAAAATCGGTGAAAAGAAAGTTGAAGACGCAAAGAAGAATCTCCGGCAGAAATTTGATAATATATTCCATGCGCAGATTTTAGACAAAGAGTGCGACAATGTAATGGATGATCTCGGCAAGTTCAGCATGGTTCACAAGGACTCCAAGGAGCTGAAGAATCTCAAAGCGAAGACAAGGGCACTGCAGGATCTGATGGAGACGAATGCGCTCCATAAGGAACTCTCGCCGGAAGCCAAAAAGGCGCTGAAGGAAGCCTATGAGGCGAGTGTTGCCTATGAACGGGCAAAGCGCGAGGATGCAAAGGTTCCGGACAGTGACAAGACCTGGGAGCCTTCCTCGACCGGCGGCAAGGCACGCATGAGAGGCGCAAAGAAGATTCAGGAGCTCGCAATGCGCTATATCGGCGATGAGATTGCAAAGGAACGCTCGCTTGAGGCTAACAGGGCACTGGAAACCTATCAGGCAACCGCACAGAACGAAAAGATATTCAAACCGGTATCTGTCGTCGGCAGGATCATGCTGAAGCAGCAGGAGAATCTGAAACAATCTGTTTCGGATGTTCAGGAGGTACAGCCGGATGCGAAAGCCGACACGGTCAGCGAAAATCTTGCGAAGGTCATCGCAGCCCGTAAGATCGGCGAGGCAATGAAGGGCATGACCTACGATGATCTGCTCGGTAAGATGCCGGCAGCCACCTCGGAACAGAAACAAAGCAAAGCGGAAAAGACGCTGAACGACATGATCACCGAAGCCTCGGCGCAGATTCAGAAGCGGCCGGACTTCCAGAAGATGGTGCAGGGTATGACGCTGGAAGAGGCAAAGGAGCTTGCACTTTCTCCCGACGGCGGAAAGCTGGTCGCCAAGCTCGCACAGGCAAAGAAGCAGCTTCTTGCCGAGGAAAAGCAGCAGGCAACGGGCAAGCAGGCAGATAAGCAGATGGGTAAGCAAAATTTATCTATTTAACAGAAAACACGCAAATACACCGATATCGCCCCTCGGTTCAATCCGAGGGGCGATACATTGTGTTATTTTTGGGCTAATAAAGATTTGGGTGGATTCTCGCACAAAAAAGGTGGTTTAGAAGGGTTAAATAGAATAAGGTATCGCTTCGCGATGCTATTTTGAATGGGGAAAGCAGCCCTACGGGGTACTTTCCCCAAGCCCCAATCTTCCC
>CAMNJD010000333.1 GCA_946540705.1 uncultured Ruminococcus sp.
TTCGAGGCTGAAATCACCATGGACTACGGCGGGATCGAGTGCCGTGATATCACACGCGGGAATCCGGCCCGACGGGTAGAATGCTGCCCACAGATCATTGCGGCGACCTTCGAGAAGTGCATGGAGATTTTGAACGAACGCGGACTGCTGTGAAAAGGTGAACAAGCGTAGGCGGGTGTCGTCCGGTCTGCGTGTGACAGAGGAAAAGACAGAGGAGGAACGATACCGCCAATGAACAGATCCAGGATCGATGCGCTGCTCATGGCAGCAGAGGGAATGGACCGTGTCGAACGAGCGGACATAGAAAAGCTGCAGCTGAAAAAGCTTAACGCGCTACTTGCGCGGGAGCACGAACGCAAAGGCTTCTACCGGGAACTCCCGCCTCGGCTCCGGTCTCTGGACGAACTCGCCGGGCTGCCCTTTACGACCGAAGAGGATCTCGCACATAACGCACCGGGACTCCTGCTGTGCTCGCAGAGTGAAATCCAGCGTGTGCTTTCGGATGCAACTTCCGGTACGACGGGGGCATCCAAGCGTGTTTTCTATACCGAAGGTGACTGCGAGCATACGGTACAACTGTTCACGGCCGGTCTGGGTGAACTGATATTTTCCGGCAGCGTGACAATGATCCTTTTCCCCTTTTCCGGACCTTACGGCCTGGGAGAATTGATTGCGGAGGCTGTGGAGCGGTTGGGCGCAAAGCCGCTCAAGCTTGGGCCGGGGCTCAGTTATGGCGAGCTTCGCGCTGTTTTGGCACGGGAACGCCCGGATACTTTTGTCGGGATGCCGGTGCAGCTGCTGAGTCTCCTGCGCGTGTGCGGATGCGGCAGTCTGCAGCGCGCGCTGGTCAGCGGCGACGCCTGCCCGGAGGCAGTGCTGCACGGCTGCGAACAGCTGCTTGGCACGCGGCTTTTCCCGCATTACGGGTCCCGGGAAATGGCCCTTGGCGGGGCAATCTGCTGTCAGGCTCACGCCGGGATGCACCTGCGGGAGAACCATGTGATCGCTGAGATCGTGGACGAATCCGGAACTGTGCTGCCGCATGGCAGAACAGGAGAGCTGGTGATCACCACGATCGGCATGGAAGCAATGCCGCTGTTCCGCTATCGGACCGGAGACCAGGCACGTATTCTTCCGATACCCTGTCCCTGCGGCAGCGAGGTACTGCGTCTTGACCGCGTCCGGCGGATCAAGGCGGATGAGATCGAAGAACTGGATGAGAAGCTGTTTTCCCTGCCATGGGTCGCGGATTACCGGGCAATGCGGCATAACGGACGACTGCAGCTGAAGGTGCTGACCTGCGGAGAAGGGGCACTTCCCGAATTGGATGCGGAGATCGAACAGCGCTCCGTGCGCTGGGAAGACACCGCGCTTTACCCGGGAAAGAGAAAGGTTGAAGAGTAATGATCGAAATCAAGCGGGAACCGGCTGCGGAGAAATGCTGCCGGAGCACCTCAAGCAGACCGGCGTCGGCGGAGCGGTTCACGGGCTGTCTGCTCTGCGGGAAAGAGCTTGTCTACGAGACGCGGGCGAGCAGACGCCGCTGCGCGATCTGCGGGAAAGAGTATGAGAGCAACAGTGCCTGTGCGGATGGGCACTATGTATGTGACGCCTGTCATGCGGCATCTTCAATCGCCTTCTTTGCACCGTTCCTGCTGGGCAGCTCGGAGAGAGATCCGCTGCAGCTGCTGGAGCAGATGTTTGCCCTCCCGCAGGTTCATATGCATGGGCCGGAACATCACGCGATCGTGCCTTGCGTTCTGCTGACCGCCTATCGAAACAGCGGAGGAGAACTGGACCTCGAAGCGGCATTGCGCGAAGCGGTGCGCCGAGCGGGGCAGGTGCCCGGCGGCGCCTGCGGCTATTGGGGCGTATGCGGCGCTGCGGCAGGAGCGGGTATTTACATGAGCGTGCTGCTTGACTCCAACCCCCTGCACAAGGAAATGTGGCCGATCCCACAGCGGCTGACGGCGGAATGCCTCGCAGCGATCGCGGATGTGGGAGGTCCGCGCTGCTGCAAGCGCACCTGTCGTCTCGCGGTCGAACGCGCGGCCGCATTTACCGCCGAACGGCTCGGGGTGTCTATGCCGGTCCGGGCGGTGAACTGCCGCTACCGCGCGAAAAATCGGGAGTGTATCCTGCGTGCCTGCCCCTATTTTCCGGGAAACTGACCGCGTGAAACAGTGAAATGAAACAGCCTTCGAAATGGAAATTGATTTCGAGGGCTGTTTCCAGTATAATGAAATGGTATAGTATATGTTTCCCGACAAAATGGGAACGAATACAGACGAGGTGAGATGGATGCTCAAGGTGTTTTTAACCGAGGACGAGAGCGTGGTGCGTGAGGGACTGCGCGATATGATCCCCTGGGAACAATACGGCTTCGAGTTCGTCGGAGAAGCTTCCGACGGTGAAATGGCGCTGCCTCTGGTGCGAAAGGTAAAACCGGATATTCTGATCACCGACATCAAAATGCCCTTCATGGACGGGCTCGCGTTCAGCCGTCTGGTCAGCAAGGAGCTGCCCAATACGAGGATCATCATCCTCTCCGGCTACGACGATTTCAATTATGCCCAGCAGGCCATCGGTCTGAATGTGGATCAGTATCTGCTCAAGCCGATCTCGAGAGCCAGCATGATCAAGGCACTGGAGCAGACGAAGGCGCGTATTGAGGAGGAGCGGGAGCAGCAGGACTATCGCCGCCGTTTCATTCGGGAGTCCCGGGAATATGAGCACTATGCGCGCCGCGTGTTTTTTGAGAAGCTGGTCAGCGGCGCACTGAC
>CAMNJD010000334.1 GCA_946540705.1 uncultured Ruminococcus sp.
TTTCCCCGTTTTTTTTTTTTTTTTGATAGAATATCAACAGATTCAACAGGAATTCGCTGCTTTTGATTGGTGAAAGGATGTGAATAGAATGAAAATGCGCAGGTTCCTATCATGTATGGTCGCAGCAATGACTGCAATGCTTTGTCTCTCCTTTCAGATAGCTTTTGCAGCAGACACCGAAGAAGAAACGACGGTTTCGGTTTGGGATGGCACTTATGATACTTCATGGTATGATGAAGGGAAAACCGAATTCCATATTAAAACAGCATCAGAATTTGTGGGTATATCAACTTTGTTCAACTATTACGAAACTCCATGTAAAGGAAAAACATTCTATTTGGATTCTGATTTGGATTTTGCTATCAACTCAATTAGATCCTTTCCAAGTTTTGACGGTTTTTTTGATGGTCAAGGTCATTCGATTAACAATCTTCATATCAATGGAACCGGACTATTTGTTGAAATATCTGGTGAGATAAGGAATCTAATTTTTAATAATATTTCAGTTGCTCATTATCTTGCTCCGAATTTGGGAGAATGCAAAACGTGGGAAACAAGTGAACAAGAATATAGTTATAGATGGAACTGTGATATCGGAGTAATATGCAGTTCTCTATCTGGGAAAATTAAAAATTGTTCAATAAGGAACGGAGAAATAAAAATAACGATAAAGCCTTCATTAGATTATATGTATCATGCTTTTGTGGTAGACAAATTTAACCCATATAAGTATTATAATATAAAACGTTCTGTGACTAATATTATCAAATTGAGTGAAGATTGCGCTATAGGCGGGATTTGTGCAGTAGCTTCTCATGGCATAGTTGAAGGTTGCACTGTAGATATAAATATTGAGGTGTTTTATCTTAAACCAGATCCAGGATTAGCCGAGAGACATGATACGTATCACGATGAATCAATTTCATATGAATTCATGATGGAATGGGAACTTATTACTGGTTCTCGAAAGATTTATTCAGGCATTGTCGGTTCTTGCAGTAATAACAGCATTATATCATTCTGCGAAACGGTTGGCTTTCACATAACCCATAGTGGTGTTGAGAATTATGATTACACTAGTGGTGGAAACCGTGTTGGCATATGCGGAAAGTGTGATAATAGTGTCATTCTTTTTTGTGCTACAAAGCACTCACTATCAGACATAGCTCTCGACGACCCAGGTTATTATTTAAACTGTGGTATTTGTGGTGGCGCATACTCTTCCTCATTGGTTGGAAATGTATATTATGGAAAAAATGTAATACAAAGAGCAGGAATATGCTCTTGGTTGTCGAATGATTGCTACATGGCATATTGTTATACAAATGTTGAAAACAAGACCGCAGGACTCGAATGCAAACGGGGCATCGGCTTAGCGTATTATGATCCACCTGCACATATAGCTTTCAGCAGAATACATTCTGTATATAACACATGCCAAGCTAGCAGTGGAGTAGGATTAGATGAATATTATAACGAGCGTTCTCAATGCTTCTATCTTGATTCCGCCAGCTCCAAAGACCAAACTAGTTCTGGTGTCGAAAAAAAGACTGAATCTGAGATGAAATCACAAGAATTTGCAGAAAGTCTTGGTTACCCATTTGTATATGTTGAAGGCGATTATCCGAAGCTTGCATGGGAGTTAGGCGAGGAAATCATCTGGGGTGATGTAAATCTTGATGGTACCGTGGATGCTACTGATATATTTGAATTGCAAAAACACTTACTGACAGAAATTGAACTAAGTAAAAAAGCAGCGTTTCTAGCCGATTTGAATTATGACGGTAAATTGAATGCTGTTGATCTTACCTTGTTAAAGCGAATCATAATGTGAAATTGAAAGGATGATCGTTATGAAAAAGATGAATAGCAACGAAAAGCAAGCATGCAGAGTTGTCTATGTGGCATTAACAGCATATCCTGATGGGGGAAAAAAGGAAAAAATCATTAGTGTCGCCTGTTCTAGTCTCAAAAACGAATTAGGAACTAGGGCTGATATAGAATCACTGGTAACTGCTGCTTTGGAAACATTAAAAAATGAAGCTATTGCTATGATTATTCCGTATTCCGAGTTGACGGAAGATCAAAAAATGGACGATGAAAATAATAGTGGCGTCTATTACAAACTGCAAAGAGACTTGACAGAGGAAGAAATGCGCGAACTGACTTCATGATAAGCCTGAAGCAAGTGGTTAAACAGATCGCGCACCTTGCGTGAGATTTGTGTTGCATAGATCGGTGTCAGCATTCCGGCAATTTCCGATCTGATCGTATCGTCCTGAACCAATCCGTCAATGTCATAGAACCGTCCGTTGATACACTTCATCGGATGCCGCTCCAGAAATGCTTTGCAGAACAAAACCTCATGAATTGCTTTTTCGCTGATTGCCCACTCCGGAGCATCGTTGGCAGCATTGACCTGCTGCTGTTCACTCAATGGCATTCACTCCTTCCCGTCGTCTATGTTTCCTCATGTTGCAAATATTTTTTCGTCTACATCGGCATCACCTCCTTAAAAGGTATCGCGTGAAGGGTTCGGGAAATCTCCCGTTTGCGGAGCAAGAAGCATGACAGCGTGAAATAAATATTTCGGAAACTGTCATGTGCCTGCCGTCAAGGTCGCAGACTTTGCCCAGGAAATGGAACGAACGTGAAATGCTCCTGTTTTGAAAACCCGAATTGGGTTGTCGAAACGGATATTGGGTAGCATCAATCCAAAGGGGCACTTTTCGAGCGCTTTCACACAATTTTCACAGCGTTCTTTGCGATATGAGCTGGTGACTGCATCATACTTCTCAATACAATGGAAACGATTTTGAAAAAGCCGCAAGAAAAAAATCGAAACGATTTGAATGAATAGTAATCGAATATGTATTTGCGAGACATGCTCATTTCGATTGAACCGTGCACCCTTCGTGCACTTTTAGGTTTTCGTTACATGCAAAGAACATCTGTTCTACATGGATGTATATCATATTATATCAAACATTCGTTCCGTTGTCAAGGGGCAAAATGCGGGATGTGCATTTTTCTGCACATTATCTCTGGGAGTCCGTCTTGTTTTGGTCTCTGAATCGGTTGTCAACAAAAACGAAAAGAAGACTTGCAGAACAGTATAATATCCATTGCAGAGGATTTGTTGTCACGATTATCATGATGAATGATGGGGTCGGGCTTTCTGACTCCATGCGTGAAAAAGGCTGTCGTGATTCCCGACAGCCTTTGACTTTTCGTATTGATCTCGATTGTATCCGATAAGGAATAAACGCGGCAGCGCTCATGGTTCTTTTTCAAACATTACTCATTCACTAATTTCGTCCAGACTGTAAACATACCGAAACTCCATGATCGACGCAGAATCCCGCTGCTGTCCTTCCAGTTCTTCTTTCAGCGAATTGTTGCGGTCAATAATGAACCAGATGATGCGGCATCCGTTTTTGCGAGCCTGCGGCATGAAGTATTCCGCAACACATTTCGTGTCTGCTGGATTGTCCTCAAAGCCGTTTCGCGTATCGGCGGCATAGTTGCAGCCGGGATGCTTGACAATCACGCGCAGCGCATATTCCAGCGGCGTGCGGTACTGCTCCAGTTCACAATAGGATTTCCAGCAGACTAGCACTACATTCTTTTCATCTTCATAATACACATCGCAGCTTGGGGATTGGCAGATACTGTGTTTCATAAATATGATATGTTATACTGACAGAGCAGTCGACAAACACCCAAAGATCTGGTATAATAGAAATAATCAAACCAGAAGGGGTAAAAGCAATG
>CAMNJD010000335.1 GCA_946540705.1 uncultured Ruminococcus sp.
CCCTCGACCCTGCGGGCTTTTTGAAAAAAGCTCGACCAAAAACTTTATTTTTGCGCTCATTTTACGCCCTGCGCGGAGCCGGGCACTGCCAGGTTATAGCATATAATGCAGAAAAGTGCAATGGGCGCAGTCAGAAAAAATCTGCCGTATGACAGCATGGGGGCAAAATCGGAGCCGGGCACTGCCCGGCGCGGGCTATCTTTGACAAAATTCAATCCGGATCAGGTCAAAATCCATTGACATTTACAACAGACTTTGGTATAATAAAGACATCAAAAAGAGAAAGCACAGGCAAAAAGAAAGGATGTGAGAACGGTGAAGCAGACTGTCCGCTCCGGCCTCATCCATACCGGAATCGTTCTGTTTTCCCTTGTCACAGTCTTTGTGATCTCCTATGCCTACCGGCACAGAGAAAAAGGCGACCTCATCTATATCATCTTCAATACCTACGCGCTTGCCGCAGTCGCACTCAGCTTCCTGCTCGTGCTGCACCGGCAGCGCGTCAGCAGCCGCAGACAGGAAGAAAGAAAAAAACGCCTCCGGTATCTCACACAGAATCTCAGCGCCCCGGCTATGCTCTGGGATGACAGCTTTCAGTGTGCCGTACCCAATGACACCCTGCTGAAGCTCACAGATATGACCATGCACGAGGACTTTGACGCAAAGCTCATCGTGCCGATGTTCTTCGGGAAGCGCGAGATCACCGATGCGGATATCCGCGAGATCGTCTCCGCCAAGAACAAGGAGTACAATATCACGGCAGCCGGCGGCAAAACGCTCTCCCTGATCTGGAATACCGCATCCGTTGAAACAGACGAAAACGGCGTCACATGGTATCTCTCGATCGGGCTGGATCTCGCAGAGCTCCGTGCCATGCGGTCGGAGCTGGAAACCTACTCCAAGCGCCTGACGGTCTCGGAGGGACGGCATAATCTCACCATGGAGCTCATGGACGTCGGCATCCTGCTGATCGAACAGGGCAATCCGAAGATGTTTCCCTCGGAAAAGCTGCAAAAAATGCTCGGTCTCAGCAAGGATTATCTCACGGTCAGCGAGCTGCGCAGCCGTGTCTGTCCGGCCGATATCGTCACCTTTGACAAGCACTATCATACAATGCGCACCAGAATGCGCGATTTCATCGGCAGAACGGAATCCATGGAGCTGCGGATCTGTGCGGCAGACGGTCAGTACCGCTGGTATTCCTACCGCTTCCGCGCAACGCAGAATCAGGAGACAGGCCGCCTCGCGGTCGGCGGAACGGTCATCGACATCACCAAGGAAAAGGAAAAGGATGCACAGATCGTCCGCATCGCCTATGAGGACAGCGTCACCGGCATCCCGAACCGCCAGAAGCTCATGCAGATGGGACATGACCTCTATCAGTGTACGCAGGAGCTGCGCTGCTCCTACTGGGTCATCGTCATGGACATCGACCGCTTTCATCTCATCAACGACACCTGCGGCTATGCAGCGGGCAATGAGCTGCTGACGCAGTTTGCTGATATCATGAAGCAGCAGCTCGGCCTCGGCGGATTCGGTGCGCGCATTTCCGGCGACAATTTCGCGCTGATTCTTCGCAATAACGGCGATGATTCGCTGCCGCAAAAGGTTGTCAGCCGGATTCAGCGTACCCTCGCGACCAAGGCTGTCGGGAAATTCTCGCACCGCTCCCTCACCTGCTCCGCCGGATATGCGCAGATGCCCGCAGACGGCGAGAGCTTCGAGAAGGTGCTTGAGCATGCGGAGTTCGCACTCTCTACGCAGAGCAAAACCGCCGGCAGCATCAGCCGTTATACAAATGAGATGCATGATGTCATCATTCAGGAAAGCAACCTCGAAACGCGCCTCGCCGAAGCGATCATGCGCAAGGAGCTTGTGCTGTATTATCAGCCGAAGGTTTCGCTCGAAACGGGCCTTGTCATGGGACTGGAGGCACTGATCCGCTGGCAGATCTCCCCGGGACAGATCGTTTCGCCGGGTGTGTTCGTCCCGATCGCAGAGCGCTCTCAGCTCATCACGCAGATCACGCGCTTTGTGCTGGACGAAGCCTGCCGCCAGACAAAGCTCTGGCAGACAATGGGACTGCCGGAAATCGTCATGTCGATTAACTTCAGCAGCACCGACTTCTATCAGGACAATGTCTGCGAGCAGATTCAGCGGGCGCTGACGAAATATCAGCTTGACCCGCAGTATCTTGAGATTGAGCTGACGGAATCGCTCGCACTCAAGGATATTGACCTGACGATTGACCGGATGAACCAGCTCCGCGCTGCGGGCATTCAGCTTGCAATGGACGATTTCGGCACAGGGTATTCCTCGCTGAGCTATATTCAGCGGCTGCCGTTCACCATGCTGAAGCTCGACCGCTCGTTTGTCATGCACATGCAGGATGACGCGGTCGTGCAGGAAATCGTTTCCTCGGTTGCGCGGATCGCAAAGGCCAAGCAGATCAAAACGATCGCAGAGGGTGTGGAAACACCGCAGCAGGCACAGCTTTTGCATGCAGCAGGCTGCGACTTTGCACAGGGCTACCTCTACGGGCATCCGATGACGGCAAAGGAAACCGAACAGTACATCCGGCAGAACCGGCGGGGGGAAATTTTATAGTGGAAATACATTCTATTCAAAACTGGAAACTAAGGAAGAGACGATGATAGACTGATTTGCGTCGGATTTTGACTAAAATGTAAATTTTTCAAATATAGAGTACAAAAACATGTCTGGATAAAGGAGGAGTAAAAATGCCAGAGATAAAATGTCCAAATTGCGGAGAATTGTTCAATATTGATGAGGCAGGCTACGCCAAGATCGTCACACAAGTCAAAACAAAGGAATTCGACAAAGAATTAAAAAAAGCAAGAGAAGAAATCGAAAAACAGCATCAAAAAGAGCTGGAAAGCCTGATGAAACAAGACGAATTAGATAAGACAAAAGAGATAAGTGCGAAGGATCAAGAGATTGAAAAACTCAAACAACAACTTCAAAATCAAAAAGAACTTTTAAATGAAAAAAGCAAAAGTAATACCGAAAAAATTAAAGCCGATAAAGATAAAGAAATTTCTGCTTTAAAGCAGGAAATTGAACTGTTAAAAGCAGCAGAAGAACATGCTGCATCAGCCCAAGAACATGCGATTGCTAAAGCAATTGCGGAAATGAAAGAAACACTTTATCAAAAAGAACAGGAGATATCTAATCTAAATACTAAACTTAAAACCGAATCCGAAAAATCAGAAGAACAGATAAAAGCCAAAGAAGCAGAATGCCGATTAGAGAAACAAGAAGCAGTCAATAAACTTGAGAAAGAAAAAGCAGAACAGAAAGCAGCTTTCGATGCAGAATTAAAAGAGAAAAATTATATGATAGAATATCTTAGAGATATGAAAACAAAACTCTCTACCAAAATGGTTGGTGAAACATTAGAGCAACACTGTCAAATAGAATTTGATCGGCTCCGTTCTACGGCATTTCGTAATGCCTATTTTGCAAAAGATAATGAAATCGCTGACGGAACAAAAGGCGACTTTATATATAAAGATTATGATGATGAGGGTAATGAATTCATTTCAATCATGTTTGAAATGAAAAATGAGCAAGACGAAACTGCTACAAAGCACAAAAACGAAGATTTTTTCAAAAAACTTGATGCTGATAGAAATAAAAAAGGGTGTGAATACGCAGTACTTGTTTCTCTTCTGGAACCGAATAGCGATTATTACAACGCAGGAATTGTCGATGTATCGCATAAATACCCTAAAATGTATGTAATACGCCCTCAATTATTTATCACTCTTATCACGATACTCAAAAACGCAGCAGAGCATTCGTTAACAGCAAGAAAAGAATTGGCGCTATATCAACAACAAAATATAGATGTGAGCAACTTTGAAAAGAACCTAGAAGACTTCAAAGCTGGTTTTTCCAGAAACTATGAACTTGCAACAAGCAAATTTAATCTTGCTATAGATGAAATTGATAAAACTATACAACACCTTCAAAAAATGAAAGATGCTTTACTATCCTCCGGCAACCATCTACGACTTGCAAATAATAAAGCAGAAGATCTGACAATAAAAAAATTGACAAGAAATAATCCGACAATGAAAGAAAAATTTGCAAAAGCAAAAGAACAAAATGAAGCCCACACATTGGAAGATAATTCCTAATATGATTAAACTAAACAAGAAAGGAAAACCCACTATGAAAAAACGAATCGGAATCCTCACCTCCGGCGGCGACTGCCCCGGCCTTAACGCCACGATCCGCGGCGTCGCAAAAGCCTGCTTTGAGCTCATGGGCGAGGACAATGTCGAGATCGTCGGCATCTCCAACGGCTACTACGGCCTCATTCACAACATGTGCCGCGTCATGCAGCCCGCCGAGTTCTCCGGCATTCTCACGCAGGGCGGCACGATCCTCGGCACCAAGCGTCAGCCGTTCAAGATGATGACCGTCATCGGCGACGACCATGTGGATAAGGTCAAGAATATGGTCGAGACTTACAAGAAGCAGAAGCTCGACTGCCTGCTCACCCTCGGCGGCAACGGAACGCACAAAACCTCCAAGCTGCTCGCCGATGAGGGGCTGAACGTCATCGGCCTGCCCAAGACGATCGACAACGATATCTACGGCACCGATGTGACCTTCGGATTCCATACCGCCGTCGATACCGCAACAGATGCGATCGACCGCCTCCACACGACCGCGGCCTCGCACAGCCGGATCCTCGTCTGCGAGATCATGGGCAACAAGGCCGGCTGGCTCACGCTCTATGCAGGTCTTGCAGGCGGCGCAGATATCATCCTGATTCCTGAGATTCCGTATGATATCGACAAGGTCTGCGACGCTGTCATGAAGCGCACCGCCTCCGGCAAGAGCTTTTCGATCCTCGCGGTCGCAGAGGGCGCATTTGATAAGGATGAGGCAAAGCTGAAGAAGAAGGACCGCGCCAAGAAGCGCGAGGAGGCGGGCATCATCACCGCGACCGGCCGCATCGCCGCACAGATTCAGGCAGGCACCGGCATCGACACCCGCGTCTGTGTTCCGGGTCATATGCTCCGCGGCGGCTCTCCCTCAGCCTATGACCGCATTCTCGCGACCAAATTCGGCGTCCATGCCGCCAAACTCATCGCAAGCGAAAAATACGGCAGAACCGTCGCAATGGTGAACAACAAGGTCACTGCGAATAAGCTCGCCGATATTGCCGGCCTGACGAAGTTTGTCGATCCGAAGGATCAGATGGTCGTCACTGCAAAGCGCATCGGCGTGTCCTTCGGCGACTGAGCCGGATTCTGACATGAAACAAACGGAGCTCCGTTCCAAACAACGCTTCAGAGGATTCCTCTGCGGCGCGGCCTGGATCGGAGCTCCTGTTTTTTTGGGTATGTAACTTTTTAGGTGGTTGACAAATTCTGGTTAACACAAATATCTTTTCCGCACCCATATCAAAAGTTTCGCTCAAGCC
>CAMNJD010000336.1 GCA_946540705.1 uncultured Ruminococcus sp.
AAAAGGCTTGAGCGAAACTTTTGATATGGGTGCGGAAAAGATATTTGTGTTAACCAGAATTTGTCAACCACCTAAAAAGTTACATACCCATATTTCGGTCGGGCCGGGCAGCGCACAGAGTGCATATTTTGCCGCGAAAATGGGGCTGAAGCGCCGTCAGCTTCTCGCCGGACTGAACGGAAACGGCATTATCATGCAGGCGGGCGCCATGCAGATCATCAGCGGAAATATTCAGGCCGGCACGAATGTCAAGGGCGTCGGCGACTTCTTCAAGAAAGCGATCAGTGCGAAGGTCACGAATGAATCTGTGATCAAACCGCATTATGCGGGCTATGGCACGGTCATTTTTGAGCCGACCTATAAATATATCCTGCTGGCCGATCTGAGCGAGTGGGGCGGCTCCGTCACGATCGAGGACGGACTGTTCCTTGCGGCGATGGATTCCGTCAACCTCAGCGTCACGGCGCGCTCCAATGTCTCCTCTGCCCTGCTGGGCGGCGAAGGTCTGTTCAATACCGCACTGAGCGGAGCCGGAGTTGTCGCGCTGGAAAGTCCGGTTCCCTATGAGGAGCTGCTGATCTTCGATCTCGATAACGACTGTCTCAAAATCGACGGAAACATGGCGATCGCATGGTCGTCGGGGCTTCAGTTCACCGTCGAACGCACCACAAAAACGCTGCTCGGCTCGGCAGCATCCGGCGAAGGTCTGGTCAACGTCTACCGCGGCAGCGGCCGGGTTCTGGTCGCGTCGGTCGCCAAATAACAGAACAGTACAAAACAGCGCCCCCGAAGCATCGGCGGCGCTGTTTCGATATATGGAGGTGGAAAGGATCATGTGTTTTCGGGTCACTGCGCTTCGGTGCTGTCGGCCGCGATCGACTTCAGTGCAGAAGTCAGGCCGGCAAGCCCCTGAATCTCGCTCGGAATGATGATCTTGGTTGCCTTGCCGTCTGCGGCCTTGGAGAAAGCCTCAAGCGACTTGAGCTGGATGACCTGGTTCGTCGGTGCAGCGTCGTTCAGCTTGCGGATGCTGTCCGCGACGGCCTGCTGTGTGAGCTGAATCGCCTCGGCATCACCCTGTGCCTCGAGCATTTTCTGCTGACGCACGGCCTCTGCACGGAGCAGCATAGCCTGCTGCTGTGCCTCTGCGGCGAGGATCTGCGCCTCTTTTTCCGCCTGTGCGCGAAGGATCTTCGATTCCTTCTCGCCCTCTGCGACGAGGATCGCGGACTTCTTTTCGCCCTCTGCCTGAAGAATCTTCTCACGGCGCTCACGCTCAGCCTTCATCTGCTTCTCCATGGCGTCCTGAATTTCTCTCGGCGGGAGAATGTTCTTCAGCTCCACGCGGTTGACCTTGATGCCCCAGCGGTCGGTCGCCTGGTCGAGGATCGCAGTGATCTTCGTATTGATGACATCACGCGAGGTCAGGGTCGCATCGAGCTCCATCTCACCGATGATGTTTCGGAGCGTAGTTGCGGAGAGGTTCTCGATTGCCGCCATCGGGCGCTCGACACCGTAGGTGTACTGCTTGGCATCTGTCACCTGGAAGAACACGACCGTGTCGATCTGCATGGTGACGTTATCCTTTGTAATAACCGGCTGCGGCTTGAAATCCACGACCTGCTCCTTGATCGTCACGACCTTGACCACACGGTCAAAGAACGGCACCAGGAAATGCGGGCCGGTGTGCCACTCCTGATAGAATGTGCCCAGGCGCTCGACAACGTAGACGCTCGCCTGCGGGACGATGCGGATATTGGCGACGATGATCAGCAGCAGAACAATGATGAAGATGAGTGCGCCGATCAGCGCGCCGGTTCCGAAATCGAAAAATGCGAATGATGCAAATGCCATAACTGATTCCTCCGTTTTCTGTTTAATGTCTGAGCGGGTCAGCCGATGCCGCGCACAACGAGCTTTGCGCCCTCGACCGCCGTGATCATGACGACTGCTTCCTTCGGGATCACCGTTCCGTTCTCAGAGACTGCGATCCAGTCGATGCCGTTATGACGGGCTCTGCCCGTTCCGAGGGCGGGGTTGACCTCCTCGATCACAACAGCGGTGTCGCCGATTTCCCTGTCCGCATTCAATGCGGGTGTTTGCTTGACCCGCAGCTTTTTCAGCAGCGGTCTTGTTGCGATGACCAGCACGACTGATACAGCCACGAAAATAGCGAGCTGTCCGGTGAAGCCGACGCCGAAGAACGCCGCTATGAAGGCACCGATCGCGCCGACCGCGAACCAGATGCTGACGAGCTGCATGGATGCGAGCTCAGCGGCCGCGGCGATCACGAAAACCGCGCCCCACATGAGCAATAGTTCCAGCATACGCAGTCCTCCTTTCAATATGCCGCATTTTGCGGCGTTGTTTGATATTATTTTAGCATATTATGACGAAAAAAGCAAGCCGCAAAATAATACAATTTCCGCCGCAGGGAGCAGGTAGCCCGATTTTCGCAGCAATTCCATGTGAATCCTCCGGATTCCTCGCAAATGCTCGTGATTCCGTGTCCGGTCAACGGTCAGCGAATCCTGCCGCTTTTTTCCGAATCTGCACGGATTTTGTGATATGATGCATCCGGCGGATATTTCCGCCTTTTCCGGGCATCCTTGTGATTGCGGCGGCAACGCCGGTATTTTGTTATCAAAAGGAGCTTGATCTGTCATGGACGAGAGAAAGAACCCGAATATTCACTGCACGGTCGATCAGTGCCGTCACAACCTGTGTTCCGAGAATTACTGCACGCTGGCACAGGTCAGCATCGGCACGCACGAGGCGAACCCCTCTGTCCCGGAATGCGTGGACTGCAATTCCTTCGAGAAGCGCAGCGGATGCTGCTGACCGGCTGACCCGGAAACTGTCCCGCCCGCTCCCCGCAGGGCTGCCGGCGGGACAGACTCCGTTTGTGCAAACATCACAAATCCGAAGCATATGAAATAGACAAAGTGCCAATTTTCTGCGAAATCGCTTGCAGTGGATGCATATTTGCGGTATAATATAACATGTGAAGCTATAAAGGATAACTGTGTCTCATTCTATGATGAAAGGAGCCTCGCTATGTCTGATAAAACAATCACATTCTCGATTTCAGAGGAGCGCGAGAAGGAAATGCTGCAAACACTGCGCACGGTATATGATGCGCTGAATGAGAAGGGCTACAATCCGATCAATCAGATCGTCGGATATATCCTCTCCGAGGATCCGACCTATATTACCGTACATAAGAATGCCCGCAGCCTGATCCGCCACATCGACCGCGATGAGCTGATGCAGGTGCTGGTGCGCAACTACCTCTCAGACTGATCAGTCAGATACCTGAAACCGGGGAGCACGGCCATGTGTTCCCCGGCTTTGTTTCCGTTCATTCTCCATTTTGGCTGATTTTTGTAATTGATATGCCCCTGAATTGTAATGTACCTGTGCTTGACAAACAACACCTGCGCGTGGTATAATAGGGCTATTCCCTGCAAGCGGCTTTTTCACATCCGCACCTGTGGTGAAACCGGCAGACACGTTGGATTTAGGTTCCAATGCCGCAAGGCGTGCAGGTTCAAGTCCTGTCAGGTGCATCACGGGCAGCCGGCACAGACTGATGCTGTGAACCGGCCCGGCCCGCCGCCGCGGTCACGCAAACACATAAAAAGAAAGGAAGCAATGTAAAATGAAACGCAGAACACTGATCCCTGCACTTGTGCTTGCTGCGCTCTGCTGCACCGGCTGCGGCGATAAGATCAGCACGCCTGACGAAAGCAGTGATATTATTATTCCGGAGGAATCCGTACCCGAGCTGTATCCGGAGCTGAAGGAGCGTGACGGACAGGATGCCCGCATCGTGCTCGAAAACGGTACGATTCTGACGGTGACGGATGACGGCTCGATCATCACCGTTGTCGAGGACGGTCTTGAGTGGAGCTATCTCAGCGGGACATGCCTCATCACCTTCCCGCGTGACTGGGACGAGCGCTTCTATGTCCGCGGCACCTCAGTCTACTGCCGCGCCTGCTTCGATAAGGAGGAGTACAGCGGTGAGCTGTTCCGGATCGAGTTTGTCGGCGCAGAGCAGATGGTCGATCCCACGAAGAATTATGCGGCGCTGATCGGTTCCCTGCGCGATTTCTACGCAGTCATCACGCTTCCGGACGGCGATAACTACGACACCGGCGATCCGGTGCTCGCGGAGGAGTACAAGGCACTTGCTGCCGATCTGCCGACCGTGTTCCAGTCTGCAAGCTGCTTCGACAGCAAGGAATTCAAGGCGATCGACCTCTCGGCCTATGCTCCCGCCGCAGATGCCGGAGACTCCAAGCTCTACGGAAGCTGGACGACCGGCCTTGCAAATGCTGCCGGATACACACCGTATGCTGTGTTCCGCTCGCGTGACAGCGCGTTCGGCTTCCACGGCAGCGCAGACGAGATGGTGTTCGGAACCTTCCTCGTCAACAAGAATTCCGCAAACTATGTCTGGAATACCGAGAACTGGGGCGATGCGGGTCTGGTCTTTACGGACGGACAGGCTTACCGCGTGACCTATTCTGAGACTGAGCCGATGGAGCTGGAGTTCGAGCCGCTGTTTGAGCTCGGCGATGACAGCGTTCTCGGCGTGCAGAAGTTCTATTATGATCGCGACTTCCAGGAGATCTACCCCGCCGATAACGAAAGCACCGGCGTTGAGGTCGAACTCGGCAACCGCTGAACCGGATCAAACAAATCAAAGGGCTGCACAGCGTCCTGCTGTGCAGCCCTCAGTTTGCTTTCCATAGAGCGCAGCAGATTCATTTTTGTCATAATGCCGTACTGCATCATATAGATCGCTTCAGCAACGGTCATCTCCTTGCCGCATACCGTTACCTTCGTAGCGGCATTGGACAGGCTCAGAGCGGCTTTGATCTTTTCCGTACGCTTGATCAGGTCCTGGATGCTCTGGTATTTGGCCTTTACATCGTCTTCAAATTCTTTGACAGGAACGCCGTTGACTTTTGGACTGCTTTCCTTGTTGGATGCACAGAACGCACAGTTGTCAATTGCGTCGCCGATCCGTTTGTCTGCAACTTTAAT
>CAMNJD010000337.1 GCA_946540705.1 uncultured Ruminococcus sp.
ATTCCGATTTATGTTAGTAACAATTATAGCATAACATATCTGCACTGTCAATAGAAACGCCATAGTACTTCTGACCGCATATCAGAAATATTATGGCTTAAAACTTCTATATCAGCATCACCCTTTTGGAGCATCCTTTTGCGGGGGATGGGGCAGCACTTCATGATGAATCATTTGATTCAGCGTTTTCTTGGGGAACCCATTGAACTTTCCCGCTTCTTGTGATATAATAGAGGAAAGGGGGCAATGCAATGGACGAAATGATGCTCCGGCTCTCAGAGCTGGAAACGCAGAACGAAGAACTCGAAAAGCAGGTCGGCTGGCTGACCTCACAGAATCAGCTTCAGACAGAGGCACTGAATCGCGTGACCGAGCGGCTCCGGTCGATCGGGGAGGCACAGCTTGAGATCAAATCGGAGCAGGCCGGACAAAAACGCCGCCTGCGTTCACTCCGCAAGCATCTCGAGGCGCTCTCTGCTTTGACGGATTCGCTCGATGAAAAATATGCCGCGCTGGCCGACAGGGCCGCAGATACCGACGGGAAAGTGCAGGTGCTGACAACTGACATGGATTCGCTGTATGCGGATATGAACGCGCTGGTCAACACGACACGGAGCCGCGTCAACAAAATGAACGATGACCTGATGAAGCTCTATTTTGACATGGAGCACAGCGGCGCGGACGACGAACGCGATACCATGTGGGAATAGTCCGGACACGGAATGCAGCAAACAGACAAAATGTACGGGCGATCGCGGCATTTTTTTCCGAATATTGCGGAATGTCGCGAATGAACGGTAAAATGCTTGACTTTTCGTGAAAAACGGCGTATAATACAATCAGCGGAAATTCCCTTTAGAAAGATAGGAGATCAAAATGAGAAAATTACCGGTGATCCTGGCTGCTTTGCTCACGCTCAGCCCGCTTACATGCCTGACCGGCTGCGGCGGCGACGAGAGCACTGCCGATTCCATGACCGCAGAGCTGGAAACCGTGACAGAGACAACCTCAGTCACAACGAGCGGGACAACTGCCCCCGGGACGACGACCTCTGCTTCCGAGACAACCGAATCCGCGACCGATCTTCAGACAACGACTGCGGAGCTGACGTCGGCCGTGCAGTCCATGACACAGACCGTGTCGCAGGCGATGCAGACGCAGGCACAGACACAGGCTCCTGCCGCTGCCTCACAGCCCGCCGCCCCGGTCGATATCCCGACGATCCAGACGACCGGCGGTACGAACCGAATTGAAAACGGCATCATTGTCGCGAATTCCGGCACCGATCACCCGCGTGCAATCGAGCAGTTCTGCGGCAACTACAACAGCGATGAGCGCTATGCAAAGCTCGTCAGCAGCTATGCCGCAGCGGTCGGCTCCAATGTCCATACGTGGCTCATGGTGCCGCCGACCTCGCAGGCATTCTATCAGCCGGACGATATCGCGATCATCAACGGCTCGCAGCAGACGCACTTTGACAAGATGTGTGAATTCCTCAGCGGCGTTACGCCTGTTCCGGTCATTGATGCGATTGCTCCGCACAAAAATGAGCCGATCTATTCCAGAACCGACTATCACTGGCAGCCGCTCGGCGCGTATTATGCCGCCGAGCAGTTCGCCGCAAAGGCCGGTGTGCCGTTCCCGCAGCTCGGTACCTATGAGAAGAAAACCGCAGACGGCTATCTCGGCGCCTTCTACCGCGTCAACAAGATCGCCGAGCTTGCAAATTATCCCGAGCCGTTTACCTATTTCAAGCCCGCGAACAACGATTCGCTGACCTGTACGTATTACGATACCAGATTCCAGAACGGTCAGAAAAGCCTGCTCTTTTTCGAGGGCGGCGCGATCACATACTGTGTGTTCGTCGGCAAGGACAACTGCATCCTTGAGGTCGATACCGATACGCAGAACGACCGTGTGCTTGTCATTTTCAAGGACAGCTTCGGCAATGCGCTGGTGCCGTTCCTGACGCAGTCCTTCTCGAAGATCTATCTCTGCGATATCCGTTATTTCGATATCAACGCGATCAGCTTCATCAAGAACGTCGGCGCAACGGATCTGCTCTTTGCAGTCTGCACGACCAACGCGATGGCAACGCACAACCTCAATTACATTGAGCAGAACATGAATAAGTAATTCCAAGCGGGACGGGTCAGACGACCGGTCCCGCTTTTTTGTCATTACGTCCGCAGGGCGGCCGGTTTCTGCTGACTGCCGGCGGCAGCAGCCTGTTCTCCGGCGGCCTCTCTTTCTGCGGAGACTGCCTGTGCGGCGGTCTGCGCATACATATTTTCGGCGAAAATGCCGTATCCGCGGGTCGGGTCGCGCACGAACACATGCGTTACCGCACCGACGAGCCGTCCGTTCTGAATGATCGGACTGCCGCTCATGCCCTGCACGATGCCGCCGGTCTGCGCAAGCAGCGCCGGGTCGGTCACATGCACGATCAGATTCCGCATTGCTGCATCGCGGCCGCGGATCTCCTCGATCTCAACGGCGAATTCCTGCGGCGTGTTCCCGGAAACGGTCGTGAGGATCGTTGCCGCGCCGCGCTCGATATCCTGCCGGAAGCCCAGCGGTATCAGCATTTGCTTCTGCGGCAGCGCGGTCATTGTGCCGAACACACCGCTTGCACTGTTGCTCAGGAGGGTGCCGATGCTCTGCCCGGTATCGAACCGCCCGCGCAGCTCACCCGGTGCGCCGCGGCTTCCCGCGATCACATCCCGCACGGAAACCGGGATCACATCTCCCGACGCCAGCGGGACCAGCTCGCCGGTGTCCGGGTCGCAGACCGCGTGGCCAAGTCCGGCAAACTGAATCTGTCCGGTCGCGCTCGGCAGGTAGTAGGTCACGGTGCCGATGCCGGCGGTGCTGTCGCGCACCCACATGCCGGTCTGCCAGCGTTTGACCGCCGGCGAGTAGACCGGCTGCACGGAGACTGTGCGCTGTGCCGTGCCGCGCAGATAGCTGACGAGCACCGGCGCGCCGTCCGATGCCGCAACGGCCTCCTGCAAATCGGCGCTGCACGAGATGCGCATGCCGTTGACCTCCTGAATGATATCGCCGGGCTCGATGCCGGCCGCTTCTGCGGGGCACTGATGCCCGCCGGAGACCGCAAGCTCGCTCAGCGACACGACCATGACCCCGGCCATGTGCATGCGGATGCCGAACGGCTCACCGCCTGCATAGACCTGCACCGGCGAAACAGCCGTCAGGGAAACGGTCTTGACCGGCATGATGCCGAAGAGCCGGAGCTCAGCGGCCTGCATGCTTTCGGCCTCCGCGCTGCGGCTGACCGTCACCGGAAAGGCCGCGCCGATGCGCAGGGGACGGTCGGGCAGCGTGTAGTAATGATCGGGGAGACTGCGGGCATAATACTGAGCGGTGCCGGTCAGCGCTGTCAGGAGTGCCGCGCCGCAGACCGCCAGCTTCGCGATCCATTTTTTGACGCGATTTTGTTTCATCATCATCCGTTTTCTTCCTCTCTGCGGTGAATCCCCGCACAGAGACAGTATGTGCAGAATGATGCGCTTCACACGCGGGAGTCGCAGTCAGTTTTCTTTCCGCTGTGTGCCATTGCTGCGGCAGGACAATCTGTACAGAATGCACCCGCTCGTTTTGTGCAGTGTGCTGATTTTCTTTTTTTTCTTGAAAAACTGTTATGATTTGCAGGAAATATCGTATAATATAATAGAGGGGGATATCCGGGTTCCTCCTTTGTGCAATTCGCCGATTTTCCGGCAGAAAGTGTAACCTTTTCCGGAAAACGGGTACTTATGACGTGAAAAGGGAAAGCTGTATCCTTTTTCACACCCAACTGAAACCTGATAGATTGGAGGAATTGTTATGAAAAAACTGAGACTGATTTCCCTTCTGGCTGCTGCCGCTGTGACGCAGGGGCTCTGTACTGCGGTCAATGCCGAAAATCTGAACACAGCACAGATCAGAGGCAAAGATGCGCTCACAGCCCTATTATCCTCGGCAGGAGCCGCAGACCCAGACGCAGAGACTGCCCAAATCTGCGCAATACTTTCACAGGCTGGAATTGATGATGTTTCATCGCTTATCAATCCGGGGACGCCGTTAACCTCGGTCGGGCAGAGCGACTGCAAGGATTTGAATGACGACGGAGTCTTTGATGCGGTTGATTCTATGTACATTCTTCATTTCCTGCAAGGAAAAAAGAATTATCAGCACGCTTATAGCGACATGGACGCAAACCACGATGACATAATTGATCAGACTGATGCGTATTGTTATACCGAATACTATGTTAAGATGCTCGCTCTAGGGTATAGTTCCGGTAACATTCCCTACAGTGCTCATAATACAGGTTCAGCTCCGACTGTTGCTTCCGAGAGCAGGACATATATTAAACATGCTGCTGCGGACGGAGTGAATCCGAGTTCAAATGATGTGTTCTATACATTGGGTACATCAAACTATGCTATTCCAACTCCTTCGGATTGGTTTGCGACTTACGCTACAGAGTTTCTTGAGTCAATAAATGAAACTTCATCTAATGATTCAGAATCCGATATTCAAACACGTACAAACGACTATACTGTAATTCAGGATTCTCGTGTGATCCGTTCCAATGGAACAGGTGCAATCATTGGAGAACACATTATCTTAACCAATGCCCATTGCGTTTACAATCGGGACACGGGAAACTATGTATATACCGATTATTGTGCGTTTACATATTCTTCAGATAATAAACCTATAAGACACGATCTGTCAGTAGTGAGCTATCATATTCCGGAATTATATGTTAGCTCTACCACTGGGTACATTCAGTATGATTATGCACTGGTGGTTGTATCAGACGATTTGAGTGATTATGGTTCATTCACCCTTGGCGCTCCGTTGGATACTGCATATTCACATCAAAAGGAGGTTTATATTGAGAGCTTTCCACAAGAATACCCCTGCTATACAGTTGAACCTGATGACTACCCCGTAAATTGGCGTTATCGTAAGTACTTAGTTAAGTCTGAAGGATATATAACTGGTGCTGATGAAGAGTTCATCTGGTCAAATGCAAGAACTGCAAACGGGTCGAGTGGTGCACCAATTCTTTGTAGCACGAGTTATCAATCGGGTTCACATCAGCCAATCTATTCGTATGATGTCCAAATTGCGATTATGCGGGGTTCAGGTTTTGGGCCTCGTATTATAAGGCCAATTCTGCGCTTTTGCTTTGATAATCCATTTCTTTGAAAGGAGTGTTTGTAATGAAGCTAAAAGCCTTAAACGTGCTTTTATGCATGAGTGTTTGCTACACTGGTTTTACATCCATATCAGCATCAGCGACTATGTCAGATAACAATGCAGATTTTCCAATGAATCCGAATAACTGGACGGACGAAACCGCCGAACACCAGTATTATTACGGAAAATCACTGCCGGAGGGTGTAAAGGGGCAATTCACCGGTACGATTCATTATGTCTCACAATGCGGATATCTTGCAGATAATCCTGATTATCTTGTGCAGTACAGCGATGCATATTATGGCTACTATGTTAAGCGTGCAGAGGGAATCATGACAGAGGCGGAAGCGACCGCACTCTGTGATAAAATTCAGGAGGAGGCGGACGAGGCTTATGCGCAGGCTGAGGCTGCCGGTTCAGAATTGAAAAATGACTGCCTCGCAAGCGATTTCACATTGGTCTACAAGGTAGTTCCCCCGGCGCAGCCTGACGTAATGTCGTACTGCGAGGAGAGCGGTGCTGTATGGATCACCCCGCCGGACGGCCTCCCGGACTATGTTCAGTTTGCGTTAAAAGAGTTCCCGATGAGCTTTAACTTTATGCCCGGCGAGCCGAATAACTTTATTTATTATGAGCATTCGATTGAGCAGCCGGAGGACTGCAAAACCGAATTCACCGGCGTCATTCATGTGACCGGCGTGAATGATATATTTGCCGGGGTGTTTTACAACATGCCGGATTATCTTTCGACAGCCAGTGAATGCGAATGGGGTACATATGCCAAGCGGAAGGACAATCCCATGACTGCGGAAGAAGCAAAGGCGCTGGGAGAGCAGCTCCTTCAGGACGGCAAAATCAAAAGCTATCAGCTTGTCTGGCGGCGAATCGCCGAGACAAAGGATGCCGATATCAACAGCGACGGAAGCGTTGCCGCAGACGATGCACAAATGGTGCTGCGCGAATACGTCAATGTGCTTGCTGTGAAAGCGCCCTCGTTCAGCAAACAGCAGAAGCTCCTTGCCGATGTCACAAATGACAATCTGATCGACGCAAAGGACGCCTTGCAGATCCTGAAGTATTACGTTGACACCCTCGCAGAAAAATGATTCCGTGAGACACAGCACAGCCCCCGGCGGGTCAGCAGACCGCGCCGGGGGCTGTTGTTATCGGTAGGTCACGCCGAGCTGCTTCAGCTCATTGCGCACGGGGATCAGTTTGTTTGCGGGGAAGCGCGTTGCGGTGCAGTCCTTCCGGATCACCGCTGCGGCACCGTGCTGCACGATCGCCTTTGCCGCGCCGGAAATGCTGCCGTATTCGTCGATGCCGCAGAGCTCGAAGCTGTCATAGCCCTGCGCGGTCACATATTCTGCAAACTCCGCCGAAAGATACGGGTCGGCGGTGTTTTTTTCGATCAGCTTCGCATCTGCCGCATGCAGTCCGGCATAGAGCTTTGCGCCCTCGGTCTGCTCGATGCAGAACCCGAACACCAGATGATTCGTCGGCGTATCAGGGAAGATTTGCAGCAGGCAGATCACATCGGTTCCCTCTGCCTGTGCCTGCCCGATCGCGGAATTCACCGCAGACACGAGCTTTTCTGTATCATACGGAAACTTTTGCTTTCGCTTCTCCCAGAGGTAGTCGTTCTGCATTTCAATTACGAGAAGTGCTTTTTTTGCCATTGCGGCCTCCTTTGTCAGTTGACGCTGCGGCAGGTCAGCTCCGCCGCACTGCCCGCGAGGAGCAGCAGCCCGGTTTTGCAGGTGATCTCCGCCGCCTCTGCCGTGATCTCATTGCTCACGCCGAGCGGAAAGCTGCGGGACAGTGTGCCGTTTTCGAGGGTGTATTTTGTCCCGCGGATGCACACGCCCGTGCATTGCTCCGACCACGCAAACACCGAGAACGTGAACCCCGGCTGCTTCGCATAGCGCCCGGTCACGCCCGCAGGCTGGAGGCAGACCCAGTCGCCCGCACCGATCAGCATGCCGCGTGCGCCGTGCTCATGCAGAAACAGCAGCGTCTGCAAATTGGCGAGGGTATGGTCGAGCCGCCCGCCGAATGCGCCGAAAATGCGGATATCGCGGTACCCCTGCGCCAGTGCATGCCGCACAGCGAGGAGCGTGTCGGTGTCGTCCTTTTCCGGATTTGCGGTGATGTGCGGCAGACCGGCCGGCTCCGCGCCGAGGGAATCATAGTCCCCGAGCACCAGATCCGGCACGCAGTTCAGCCGCTGACACAGCTTCAGACCGCTGTCAGCGCAGAGGATATATGCCCCCTCCGGCACCGGCAGGCAGGGTGCCCCCTGCTCCGGGCCGCCCGCGAATATCACGCAGATTCGTTTATTTTCCATTTTACTTCTGATACAGCCGATTGCTCTGGAACTGCGGGTCACAGGTGATATTGACACCGAGGCGCTTCAGTGTGCGCTCATCAATCTGCGAGAGGATGACCGTCGAGTGCATCTCGCAGCCGCGCAGCTTCGAGAGCTGGGTCATCGCACGTTCTGCAGTCGGGTTTGTTGCCGCAGAGATCGACAGCGCGACCAGCGTTTCATCGGTATGCAGGCGCGGGTTTTCGTTGCCGAGGTGATCGACCTTCAGGTGCTGGATCGGCTC
>CAMNJD010000338.1 GCA_946540705.1 uncultured Ruminococcus sp.
GATAGGGGGAATAAGCCGCAGCGCGGCGCATCCCCCTGTCCCCTTGGGTTGTCACCCCCGGACTGTGGGGAGAAGCAAGAAAAATCTTACAGAGAACACTCATTGGGTGTACTCATCCCCCGCCGAACCCGTAAGGAGAAGCAAGAAAAATCTTTCTCAGAACGCATATTGGGTAACATCACCCTCACGCTACACGCTGGAGCAATTTTTTCACATGTTCCCATTGCACTTTTCCGTATAATATGCTATAATGTAAATATCTGTAAGGTGCAGATGCGGCCGGATCCGTTTGCACCGAAACAGAATGTCAATTCAAAGGAGGAATTTGTATGCAAATCGAAGTCAAAGGCACACCGCTGCCGGTTGCAATCTGTAATCTTGCACCCGGCGAATCAATCATCACCGAAAAAGGCGCCATGAGCTGGATGAGCCCGAACCTGCAAATGGAGACAAAGGGCGGCGGAATCGGCAAAATGTTCTCCCGCGCATTACAGGGCGAAGCAATGTTCCAGAATATCTACACTGCTGTCGGCAGCCCGGGCATGATCGCCCTGGGATCGAGCTTCCCCGGCGAGATCATGGTTTTTGATGTCGCTGCTATGCCGGTCATTGCACAGAAAACTGCATTTCTTGCATCGGAAGCAACTGTCGTGAACGAGCTGTTCTTCCGCAAAAAGCTCGGTGCCGGATTCTTCGGCGGCGAGGGCTTCATTATGCAGAAATACTCCGGAACCGGAAAGGTGATCCTTGAGATCGACGGCTCAGTGATGATGTATGAGCTCGCAGCCGGTCAGAGCATGCTCGTTGATACCGGATGTCTGGCAATGATGGAAGCATCCGTTTCTATGGATATCGAATCCGTCAAGGGCATTGGCAACAAGCTGTTCGGCGGTGAGGGCTTCTTCAATACCAAAGTGACCGGCCCGGGCAAGATCTGGCTCCAGACAATGCCGGTCAGCAACCTTGCATCCATGATTGCGGGCTTCATTCCCGGAAAGAACTGATCCGCAGTGATCTGACAGCTTTTCTGCATCCGCTTCAACCGACCGGTTCTGCGAAAACGGAGCCGGTCGGTTTTTTGCGAAGCCGGACGGTGCTGCCGGGTAAACCGCTGAATCATGTAGGACTGTTGGGTGAAGCAAGAAAACTCTTACAAAAAATGCCCCTCACCGGACTGAACCGATGAGGGGCGTTTTTTTCAGATTGAAACATATTCCGGATCGGTGTTCTCTGCGAGCAGGTGACGGTCGATCGCTTCACGGCTGATGTCATCACCGATGACGATGAGCACGGCCTGCCCGCTCCCGACCGGCGAAAGCTCAGTCTTTTCGCGTGTGGCATTGACCTTCAGCCAGCCGCCCTGCCCGTCCGGGAGGGAGCCCTTGATGCGGAAAATATGCCCGCATCCGGGGTCGCGGATGATCTCCGCAATGATCTGCGGGAGCTTTTCCTGCGGCAGCGCGATGTGCATGAAATAATGCACGCTGCTCCGGATATCCTCGGTGCTGAAGTGCTTGACATAGCTCGCACTGCGGCAGCCTGCCTGCTCACAGCGCTGAAAATCGCTGTCGGTCAGCGCGTCCCAGTCCTTGACGAGCATCTCCTCTGTGCGGAGCTGCCGGTCGCAGGAGATCGCGGTCATTGCGCGGTTGACATGCGCCAGCACACGCGCACCGGCCTGCTCCGGTGTTTCATCCGGCACATGCGAGAGCTTGCTCAGCAGCAGCAGCCCGCAGCATGCCGCCTCCGAGGCGAGCAGATACTCCATTTGTACGGACAGTGTTTCGGGCATTTCCGCATCCGCGACTGTCAGGACGCTCCCGATTTCAAACCATCGGTCGAGCGGCGGCTCATAGAGCGTGTCGAAGAATTCGTCCATATCAAAAATGCCCGAGGGCTCCATGATGACGCGGTCAAAATGCTGCATGCCCAGCGAAATGAGCTGTGTTTTGAAGCGGCGCTTATGGCAGTCCGGGTCGCCGCCGCCGGTGATCATCTCCAGCGCACAGCGGTCGGATTTCAGATCCTGAAGCATGACCATATCCACATTCACCGCACCGAAATCGTTTTCGAGGATCGCGATTCGCTGCCCCTTTGCGAGCAGATACTGCGCATAGCGTCGGAGAAAGGTTGTTTTCCCCGAGCCGAGGATGCCGGTGATGAGGTCGATCTTCGTTCCTGCCATTTCGCGCCGCTTCCTTTCTGATTATTTATTTGAGAATGCCGATCGTCCGCTTCCAGTAGAGGATGCGCAGAACGGAGGCGTCGATCTGCGACTGCTCGATCTCGCCTGCTTCGACTGCCGCGACGACCGCCTCGACTGCGCTGTCGAAATCGGAATAGCACAGCAGGTCATTGCCTGCCTTGACGGCTGCGACTGCGGGGTTCTCGCCGTTTGTGAATTTTGTGATCGCGTTCATGCCCAGGTCATCGGAGATGATGACGCCGCGGAACTGAAGCTCCTCGCGCAGAATGCGGTGAACCTCCGGCGAAAGTGATGCCGGCTGATCGGGGTCCATGCACTTGACGATATTGTGGCTGACCATGACCGAATCGGCTCCCGCATCAATTCCGGCGCGGAAGGGCTTGAAATCGCGGTCGAGGAAGGTCTGGTAATCGCGGTTGTCGTAGGCGATATTCTGGTGCGTATCGCCGCTGCCGCCGTAGCCGGGGAAGTGCTTGAGTGTTGAACCGAGGCGCTTGTTGCGCATTGCCGTCACGACCGCCATGATGTAGGAGGCGGTGTCTGATGCATCGAGCCCGAAGCTGCGCGGAGCGATATAGTCCCAGTTGCTCTGCGGCACATCGCAGACCGGTGCGAGGTTGGAGTTGATGCCGAGATTCAGCAGGAAGTTTGCCTTGTCCTCGGTGTCGGTGCGGACCTGACCCCAGCCGCCGGCTTCATAGACCTCCTTGGGGCTCTGGAATTTCTTTTCCCGGAGCAGGGGATTGATGCTGACGCGGTTGACCGTGCCGCCCTCCTCATCGACGGCGATCAGCATCGGGTATCTTGCCGCATTCTGGAAGCTCGCGGTCATAATCCTGACCTGCTCGGGCGTTTTGCCTTCAAAGGGCTTTGCAAAGAGGCAGAGCCCGCCTGCGCCTCTTGCGGCATAGGATCTTGCGAGATCCTCATCGAGGCAGCTCACGAGCATCATCTGCGAGACTTTCTCGCGCAGGGTCATGTTATCGAGTACAGACACGATCACGGCATCCTCCGGCGGTGTATAGACATTTGTCGTTGCGGTTGTTGTTTCAACGGTGGTTTGCGTTGTGGTCTGTGCAGTATCCTGCGGCAGAATGATATTGGTCTGCGGCGGGTAGGGTTCAATCTTCTCCATTTTTGCGCAGCCGCAGAGCATCAGAATGACAAACAGGGGCGCTGCAAGATACAGCCAGCGCTTTTTCAGTGTACATGCCAAGGGGGAACGCTCCTTTTTCTTTTGGACTAATAACATTTTAGGTGGTTTCTGTAACAAAATGGGTGGTTTGCATTTGGTAGATTGTCTGCAAATCGCCCTGCGATTTGCCAAGGGAC
>CAMNJD010000339.1 GCA_946540705.1 uncultured Ruminococcus sp.
TCTGGAAATCATCGACATTATTTACATTCCGACAGCGAATGTGCTGTATTATCACGGCGAATTGCAGGCTGCGGCTGAAAAGCTGGAGGAGGCTGTGAAGCTCTGCAAATCGCATTCGGATCTGATTCCTTATGTGGATAAATGTGCAGAGCTGATGAACTGTCAGCTTGATGTGTATGCTGCATTGGAGGATTACGCCGGATGCCGCGCACTGATCGCGGAGATTGACCGCATCAATGAAGCATACAAGGATCAGGGTGTGTACCGCCCGGCCAATGATGAAATACGCGCAAAAGCAGGCTTTTCGTGAGCCTGCTTTTTTGTTGGAATCCGTTTTTATAACCCGTCCGCCGCGTTTGATATAATAGAATTATCGGGAGCCGCAGACCGACAAGGAGGGGTTCAAATGAAAAAGGAATATCTGCAAAAAACGATTTTCGCATTGACTGTCACCGGCGCATTGACCTTGCTGGTGCTGTTCATTTCGGGCATTGTTCATGCGGTTCGCTGGATCACTGCCGAGCCGCCGCAGACGAAGCACATTTCTGCCGGTCAGGCAGAGCAGGGCATCATCAGCGAGAAAACTGTCATGGAAATTCTGCGTCCGGCAGGCGATCTTGTAACCGTTAAGGATGCATATTCGGTGCAGGAGAGTTACGAAAAGCATCGAGAGGTGTTCGGTTTTCAGGTGCCGCTGTCGTCAGATGAGACATTCCTCGCATTCACCTGCGAGATCGGCATCGGCTTTGACCTGACGAAAATGGACATCACAGTCGATTCGTATCGCGAGTGCATTACACTCGACCTGCCGGAGCCGGAGATCGTTTACAATGAGATCGACATGGACAGCGTTTATGTCAAAAATGTGCATGATTCGTGGCTCGTTTCTACGGAGGATCAGGAATTGATGGACGTCATGGGCGAATTCCAGAACCGTAAGGAGCAGGAATATCTCGCAGACGGCAGCGTTTTCCGCAATGCAAAGCTTCAGGCACAGGGAATCCTCTCGGAGTATCTTGCGAAGTCCAAAGCTACAGTAGGGTATGATGTTCGGTTTGTTTGATGTGAATACTCCACGAAATATGAATAGAATGTAAAAATAAGCTGTTTGATATTGACAGTATTTTGAGCAAGTGATATAATATAATATATGCATTTTTTCTGTATTGTATTACACGATACTTTGAACAAACGATTGTGACTTCATTTGAGAGGATGTTGAATATGAAGAACTTTTGCGCAAAAGTTTTTAGCACAGTTTTTTCGGCTTTGTTCTGTATTTCCGCTGCCCGTTTCCCTTCTCAGCGTGCTTCGGCTGAGTCTGAAATTGTACCAATCACTGGCCAATGCTATATGTTCAGTGGGAATGGTAAGTATAATTTTACTGACTCCGAATCAATCGGAGATACAAAAACCGTGGATAAACTTGGAAAGCTTGAACTTAAGGCAGATGTTCAAAGATCATATATAGATGAAAAGGAGATCACAGCATTTGAAATCGCCGATGACACAAAGCTGGAACTGACTTTCTCATATGGTAATACGCTCAGAGAAGCAGATGAAGACTTGTGGCATATATGCAGTGATGACAGTAAATCCATCAACGGCGTAGATATCGGAGAGCAAATAAAAAAAGGTGCGGTCATACTTCAGACTTCGTATGATGCAGAGCATTGGGGTACTGCCAAAGATAATGTGAATACGGATATTCTTAGTTCAGGAGAAGGAACAACTCATTCAATTGTCTTTGAATCAGATTCTAATAACAATCAGTTGATGAACGGATGCTATTATCGAATAATCGTAGCATACAAGTTGGAAAGAAAGACTGGATTTATTGGTATAGGTAGTTTAGGGAAAGCCCAGTACGACTATAAAAAGCATATGCAGGTCTATACGTTTTACGCTGGTTATAAGGACGCTCGCAAGAAGCCAGATCCAAATGAAAAAAAATACTCATTTTCAGATTTCATGAAAACAGATCTTGATAGCGGATATGCTAATGAACATACTATTGAAGGAAATGATCCGCATAACGGCTGGACACTTGGTCATTTTGTGATTTCAGGATTTACACAGCGAAATGAAGATGCGGAGCATACCTTTCTTAAAACAGCGGGAAACCAAATGCTTCTTGAATTCCATTTGGATCAGGACATTTATGAGCTGAACGGTAATAAAAATCTCGTAATTTCAGATGATGCAAATGGTCAGGATCCTGCCTTCGGTGTTCCGAAATCGAAAAATGGATTTGGACATGGAACAATGTTGGTACGGTTCAGCGATTATACTGGGCATTCGCGTACGCAGATCTATAATGATTTTCTGGCTGCAAACTGTTCACCAGGTGCAAACACAAAAGTTCAATTATGCGAGGAAGGCGATTATGAAGTTGCATTAGATTATGAGGTGCTTAATAAAGCAAAAAGTAGCTATACAAATTACAAAATAGCCTATAATTTCAGAGTGCGAAACGGAAACTGCATGATTTTTGCCTATGATAACGATACGAACCTGGAATTGGCAAATAATTCTGTTGCCCAAAGTGGATTTAACTTGAATCTGGCTGATTCACACTATTTGAATATTAACGTGAAACGAGATGTATATACACAGAATGAAAATGGCTATTCACTTGATACTCGATCCAGTAAACCAGGCATAGAAAAGGATAAGGAGATATACACTGACTCAGGAGTTTATACGATTACCGTATCAAATCCTTATACAAATGACACAGTAGAAAAGACAATTTATGTTGGAACCGATCAGGTGCTTGTTGCATACATCAATCCAAACAATAACGGTATTTCTGTCAATGAAATTGCCAATCTGGTCGCTCACGGAGCTACTATTGATGAAGAGGGAACCCTATTGATTCCAGATGACGAAACGCAGCCTGTACAACAGGAAACAACAAGCGAAACACAGATGATAGAAACGACAGAGGAAAGCACTACAGCCAGTGAGGTAGTAACAACGACTACCGCTGCAACCAAGGAAGACAAATTTCCAGTGATCCCTGTTGCTGCCTGCGGTGCCGGAGCGATTCTTCTTTGTGTGGTCGGTGCGGGTATTGTACGCGGGAAATGCCAAAAGAAGTCAAACGGAGGGGAGGAACACTAAGATGAAGAAGCTATTCGCCCTTATAATGGCTTGTGTCATGCTAATGACGGGCTGTGCATCAAACTCATCATCTGAATCTACCGCTGAATCTAGTGCAGATTCCACTACGACCGCTGTGCAAACAACAACTGAAACCACCAAATTAGAAATATCCCCCGATGTTAAATCAACATGGGCTGATGCGAGAAGTGAAGAGTATGTAACAAATCTCGGCTTCTGGGGATTGAATGATCCAAACCTTTCGCGCTATATTGAAGACACCGTTTATTATGATCTCGTCAACCAGCTCCCGGATGATTATTTCGTTGAAAATATCGAGACCTCCTATTATTCAAAGGAATACTTGGAAGAACTGGAATTCAATTCTCAGGTTAATGTTTATTTTGGCTATACGCAGGACGAACTTGACGAGCAGTTTCAGGGAACACGATATGTGTTTACACTGAGTGATGCGGGTGAAACTGTAGTCCAACCGTTTGAGGTATATGAAGAAGTTGACAATACATACAATAAGGTCTTAAAAAATGTTCTGATTGGAACAGGGGTGATTTTGCTTTGTGTGACCGTGTCTGCCGTCAGTGCGGGCGCAGGAGCTCCGGCAATCAGCATGATATTTGCCGCATCAGCTAAATCAGCAGCAGTAATAGGACTGGAGTCGGGAGTATTTTCCGGAGTTGCAGCAGGTATAGTTACAGGAATTCAAACAGGTGACTTTGATGAGGCACTAAAAGCTGCTGCCCTTGCAGGCAGTGAAGGCTTTAAGTGGGGCGCAATTACAGGAGCTATAACCGGTGGCGTATCTGAATATGTCGGTCTCAAAGGTGCTACCACAAATGGCTTGACAATGAATCAGGCTGCTACTATTCAAAAAGAAACCAAATGGCCGCTTGATGTAATCAAACAATTTAAAAACATGGAACAATTTGACATATGTAAAAACGCCGGACTTACTGCTGAAATGATAAACGGAAAAGTTGCATTAATTAGGCAAATTGATCTATCATATATAGATGAAGCAACAGGTCTCAGTAATCTAGAGTTAATGCAGCAGGGAAAGGCAGCAATTGATCCCATTTCAAAATTACCATATGAATTACATCATATTGGGCAAAAAGCTGATTCCACATTAGCTATACTCACAAAAGCAGAACATATGCAGGGTGGAAATAATAAGATCTGGCATGAATTCGGTAAGGCATCAGAAGCTCATGCTCCCGGAAATACCTGGGATAAACAAAGAGCAGAATTCTGGATCAACTTTGCAAAAATGATTGGTGGATAAGAGGGAATAATAATGAGCATTGAAGTATCATTAAGAAAAAAGAAGTTTTTCCGTTCATTTAATCCTGCACAACAACAAATAATTCAAAAAGCAGAAAGAGCTTTAGAACTCCATTTTTCAAAAGAATATATTAGTTATTTGACAAAGTATGGATATTTAATCTACGACTCACACGAATTAACAGGAATCTGCAAAGCAAAACGACTGAATATTGTTGATGTAACGCTAGAAGAAAGAACTTGTAATCCAATGATTCCTATGGATTGGTACGTAATAGAACAAGCGAATATTGATGGAATTGTGATCTGGCAAAATGCTAAAGGAGAAATCTTTCAGACTATGCCTAATGCAACACCCATGAAATTGTGTAATTCTCTTGCAGAATACATCGAGAGATATTAAAAAATCATGAACCCGAATGCCCGCCAATCGGCGGGCATTCTTCTATGATTCATTTTCGTTTTATGGCTCAGAAAGTGCTTGCAGGAGCGTTGTGACATCGGCGATCGTGAGCATCCCGTCGCTGTCGGTATCGGCATTTGCCCAGCTGTATGCGACCGGAACCGCACTGTCCTCGTTGACAAGCCGCATGAGCAGGACCGCATCGGTGATCGTCACCGCGCCGTTGAGGTCCACGTCGCCTGTCAGAGTCGCTGTCTCCTTGCCGTCGATGATGTAGGTCAGCGTTTTCTCACCGAAATAATCTCCTGTGCCCTCAAGCAGAATGCTGTAGACGCCGCCGTCCGTGCCGGTGTAGCTGCCGGAAACCCAGTAATCCTCGCCCTCGGTCAGCGTTTTGCCGCCTGAGGTGACGGTCGGGAAGATTTCCTTCTCGGTGCCGTCGTAGGCAAGTTCGGGGACGGTGCATTCCGCATTTGCGATGTTATACATCGCCCGGACTGCGAACACCTCGCCCGCGTAATTCACCGAAACTGCGCCGTTTTCATCGGAGACAGCCTGCTCGAACCAGAGCAGATTGCCGTTAGAGACGCCCAGCTCCCGGTCTGCGAGCGCATAGATATTGTAGACGCTGTTCGGGGTGAGGGCAGTCAGGTCGGTTTCGTCGCGGGAGGGTGCCGCTTCTTCCTGCGGGGCTTCTGCAAGGAACACAGCAGCCTGCGGCATGGATGCATTGTAATGCGGAAGAGCGGCGAGCTGAACATTGCCGGAATTGTAGTGGATTGTTGCGTTATTGAGATTGCCATTGCTGGAATCGATTAATATTGCATTCCACTGCTCTTCTGATCCGCCGTAGTAGACATCTGTCAGGTTGGTGCAATCTGAAAACGCATAATCGCCAATGCTTGTCACGCTGTCCGGTATCGTGATGTTTGTCAGGCTTTTACAGCAATAGAACGCCTCATTGCCAATGCTTGTCACGCTGTCCGGTATTGTGATGGATGTCAGGCTTTCGCAGCCATAGAACGCATACTTGCCAATACTTGTCACGCTGTCCAGTATTATGTATGAGTTCCTTTCGTTTCCGATAGGATATTGAATTAATCTGTTCAATTCTTTATCAAAAAGCACACCGTCGGAAGAAGCATAATACGCATTGTTCTGCGAAACTACTATTTCTGTCAGGCTTTCGCAGTCATAGAACGCATAATCACCGATGCTTGTCACGCTGTCCGGTATCGTGATGTTTGTCAGGCCGGTGCAGTATTTAAACGCCCAATCGCCGATGCTTGTCACGCTGTCCGGTATCGTGATGCTTGTCAGGCTGGTGCAGCACGAGAACGCAGCCTCGCCAATGCTTGTCACGCTGTCCGGTATCGTGATGCTTGTCAGGCTTTCGCAGTAACGGAACGCATAATCGCCAATGCTTGTCACGCTGTCCGGTATCGTGATGCTTGTCAGGCTTTCGCAGTAATAGAACGCAGAATTGCCAATGCTTGTCACGCTGTCCGGTATCGTGATGTTTGTCAGGCTGGTGCATTCAGCGAACGCCTCATAGCCAATACTTGTCACGCTGTTCGGTATCGTGATGCTTGTCAGGCTTTTGCAGTAACAGAACGCAGCCTCGCCAATGCTTGTCATGCTGTCCGGTATCGTGATGTCTGTCAGGCTGGTGCAGCGCGAGAACGCCGCCTCGCCAATGCTTGTCACGCTGTTCGGTATCGTGATGCTTGTCAGGCCGGTGCAGTATTGGAAAGCATAATCGCCAATGCTTGTCACGCTGTTCGGTATCGTGATG
>CAMNJD010000340.1 GCA_946540705.1 uncultured Ruminococcus sp.
GGGATAGCATCCCTTTGGCGGGGTATGGGGCAGCGCCCCATTATAATCATCGCGCAGCGATACCTTTATCGACAAGCTGACGGGCGGGGAGTCCCCGCCCGCAATTTATTCAGCGTTCTTCCCGGATGCGGTCACAGCCCGGACGAGAATGCCGAGCCCCTCAAGATAGCCGGGGAATCCCTTGCCCTTGACGGTCGCAATGCATGCCTGCCGGATGTACGAGACTTTCCGGAATTCATCGCGGGTGTCGGGGTCGGAAATATGCACCTCGACTGTCGGGATCGACACGGCCTTGACTGCATCCAGCAGCGCCACACTGGTGTGCGTATACGCTGCGGGATTGATGAGGATGCCGTCTGCCCTGCCGTAGGCTGCCTGAATTTTGTCTACGAGCGCCCCCTCATGATTCGACTGAAAGCACTCGACCGTGATGCCGAGACGGTCGGCCTCTGCATGCAGCATTTGCTCCAGATCGGCCAGCGTCTGCGTGCCGTAGTGCTCCGGCTCACGAATGCCGAGCATGTTCAAATTCGGCCCATTCAGCACGAGTATATGCATTGAAATCCCTCCAGATCTGTTCTGCGGCGGTTTCCGGTGTGCCGCTGTTTGCAATTTCGGTATCTGCGAAGCGCTGATAGAGCGGCATGCGCACTGCCGCCATTTCGCTGAGATCGGCGTTCAGCGAGAGCGGACGCCCCTCGCGGCTCAGCTCCCCGATCGGGCGCGTGATGTGATACAAGCGGCCGTTGCTGCGCAGCGGTGCATAGTTTTCCTCACGGGTCACGACGCCGCCGCCGGTCACGAGAATGACGCCCCGGGCGGCACTCTGCTCCCGCACGACCTCCGATTCGATTTGCCGGAATGCGTCCTCGCCGCCCTCCGCAAAGATCTCCGGGATCGGCTTGCCCGCCTTCTTCACGATTTCGGCATCCAGGTCGATCTGTGTTCTGCCGGTCAGCGCTTCGAGGGCATTGCCGATCGTGGACTTGCCGCAGCCGGGCATGCCGATCAGCACGATATTTTCCGCATTAAGCTGCATTTTTGCGCCGATCTCCGTGATTTTTGCATCGCTGATCGTGCGGCCGAAGAAATATTCTGCGGCCTGTTTCGCCTGTGCGACCAGCATCGTCAGGCCGCCGGCATAGGGAATGCCGAGCGCCTCCGCCTGAAGCAGCAGTGCCGTCCGGGCGGGATTGTAGATCACATCGGCCACACCGGCAAGCTGCGGGAACTTTGTCAGATCGACGAGCGACCTGCCTGCGTTCGGGTACATCCCGACCGGCGTCGCATTGACGATCAGGGTCGTATCTGCGTAGAATTCCGGCAGATCGTCATAGGTATATTCCGTGCCGTTCAGGTCAAGGACGGTCAGCGTTTTGCATCCGTCGAGCTTCGCGATCGCCTGAATGGTCTGTGAAACACCGCCGTTGCCGAGCACAAGCACATTTGCGCCGTCAAAGGACAGGCCGCCTGCCCGCATCATGCAGCGCAGGCCGTAGGCATCGGTGTTATAGCCCTTCCATGTGCCGTCCGCCTGCCGCACCAGCGTATTGACGCTGCCGATCGCCTCCGCAAGCGGGTCGAGCGACGCGCAGAGCGGGATCACGTCGATTTTATAGGGAATCGTGACATTCAGCGCTTTCAGGCGTTCATCGCTGAGAAATTCTGCCAGCTCCTCCGGTTCCAGCTCGTAGAGCGAGTAGTGCGGATTGCCGAGCGCCATGTGAATTTCCGGCGAAATGCTGTGACCGAGCCTGCGCCCGATCAGGCCATACGGCGTTTTGAATTCGGTCATTGAAAAAACCTCCTCAAATTGGAAAAATCGGAATCGGGAGTGCCGCGGTCAGTCTGCAAAATCTGCATGGAAACCGTCCATTGTGCCGATCGTGATTTTGCATCCGGGCTTGATTTTCTGCATGATCTGCTTCATGATATTCTCAGGAACCGAAACACAGCCGCCGGTATACGGCTTCCGGTCGCCGAAGCAATGGAAGAAAAACGCAAAGCCTTTCTGATATTCGCATTCCGAATTATAGCCGAGATTGAGCACATACTGATACTGAAACGGATAATCGACAATATGCTCGCTTTCCTCCGTATCAAGATCGGGGACATCCCTGACGGAAACCAACTCGTTGAAATGATTGTTCGCATCGCCTGACCAGTAGTACGAATCATCGACCTTGATATATTCCATCTGACAGCCCGGATCCTCGGCGATGCCGAATGCCTTGTCGATCGTGAACGTACCGGCAGGGGTCAGCGCCTCCTCAATGTTGGCATCGCCCAGACCGTCCAGCCCGAGAAAGCCGGGGGTAGAGAGCAGACGCATCCATTTGCCGTCCTGCTTTTCGTGCATGGAGATATAGGCGGTGCTTTTGTCATAGCCCGCGACAACGATGAGCTGTTCCGCGTCCTTTGCGGCCTCCAGCTCGGTCACCCATGCGGGCGATTGCGTCACGTCCCGCTGATCGGTGAACAGCGCGGCGGATGTGCTTGCAGACGGTGACGCATCGGCTTTGCCGGTTTCGGGCTGACTGCCGCAGCCTGTCAGCAGTGCGGCACAGATCAGAAGTGCGGCGATTTTTTTCATATTTTTGTCCTTTTCTTCATGTTCTTAATGCAGATGTAACATGCTCCGCCGGTCAGCCGATGAGTTCACTGTAATTGCCGAGGAGCGAGAACGAGTCGCAGGTGTGCTCCATTTCGCAGAGCAGCCCCAGCACGCCGTCCTGATGCAGATTGCATTCCAGATCCATGAAGAACCGGTACGAGAAATTCGTGCCGGGAATCGGCATGCTTTCGAGCTTGCACATGTTAATGCCCAGTGCGGAGATCTTTGCGATCATCTGATAGAGTGCGCCGGGAGAGTTCGCGCAGTTGACCAGAATGCTCATGCGGTCGGCTCCGGCATAGAACGACGCACCCTTTGCTATGCA
>CAMNJD010000341.1 GCA_946540705.1 uncultured Ruminococcus sp.
CAATCACACGCGGAGAATCTGCGGTAAAGGTACGTCCGTAGCTGACAGTGTCGCCGGGCTGGATCGTCTTGATGTGAGAGATCACGCTTTTCAGTGCCATTACCGGCTTCAGAACCGGCAGATTTCGGGTCAGCGGAGAAGGTGCAAGCCCGTAAAGAACAACACCTGCCCGCACCATATCAAGATGAACGTCCGGCAGTCCGCTGACCTCCGGTTTGTCGAAGATCGCTGCACTGTTTGCGCAGTGACGCAGTGCAAACTGAATGCCGCGGCTGTTCAGCCAGTCGATCGCATCTATAAAATTACGGTATTGCTCTGCGGTGAAATGAGCTCCTGCCTCGCCGTCATCCGCAACAGCAAAATGGGTGAAAATACCCTCTGCCTTCAGGCAGGGCAGCTTGCACACAGCAAGTGCATCGGAAAGCTCGGAATGACCGCCGCGGTGCTGAAAACCGATGCGCCCCATTCCGCTGTCGATCTTGATATGCATTTTTACGCGAACGCCGTCAGACATTGCGGCCTGAGAGAGCGCTTCACCGTAGCTGCGCGAATAGACGCACTGCGAGATATTCTGCTTTGCCAGCACTGCCGCGCATTCCGGCGGTGTAAATCCGAGAATCAAAATCGGCAGTGTGATCTGATTCTGCCGGAGCTGAAGTGCCTCCTCCAGATTGGATACGGCAAGAAAATCTGCTCCGAGTGTCTCATAAAGTGCGGCAAGCCGTACCGCATTATGTCCGTAGCCGTTTGCCTTGATGACACAGCACACCTTGGCATCCGGACGAACCGCTTTTCTGATCTGTGTATAATTCCATGCAGCATGATCCAGGTTGATCTCTGCCCATGTCCGTTTTCGGATTCCCTGCATAAATTCCAGACTCCTTCCCTGCTGATGATCAAATTATTATAACATATTTTTGAAAAAATGTAAAGCAATCCCGCGATGTTTTTCGAGGATTTCCCGGATATTGAGATAAAAAGAGAGGCACCTGCATCATCACAGGTACCTATACAGATGTTTATGCGTCTCAGTCTTTCCCGAGCGGGAAGATCAGATCTTCGATTTGTCCGAGCATATTTCTGGAATAAGCGGTCACTTCCGCAAAGCCGCCGTTCTCATCTGTGCCGGTCGATGTCCACGGATAAACGCCGTCCCACCCATTGTCATAGAGGTTCTGCGCTGCCTGAACCAGGTCGATTCCGTCCTGCTCAGAGCCCTTTGCAGAGCATTCACCGAGCACATTCGGCTTAGAGGTCAGCAGACCGTATTCCTCCGGTGTCAGCAGGAACGGATCCTTATGCCACTGAATCATCCAGTCATAGAAATGAACAGAGTAGAAATCCATATAGGAATCCTTGCCGGCATAATGCTCCAGCAGTGAATCACTCATAACATTGGTACCGCGCTCGTCCGAATTATTCGGGATATAGGCGATGCCGGTCGTGACCAGAATATCGCTGTGCTGATGGATTGCCTGAGAGCATTTGCCGAAAAACGGAACCAGCGCACGCCAGTCTACCTGTCCGCACTCCTCATTCTCCTCGATCCAGTCCGGCTCGTTGCACAGGTCAATGCTGAATAGGTAGTCATTGCTGTCATACCGTTCGGCAAACGGAATGATGTAGTTGTCGATATAAGTCTGTACCTTTGCTTCATCCTGAAGCAGCTCACGGAATTTCTTGTTGTTCCGGTTACCGTTTTTGCAGCAGTCAAAGGACATCATCGTTGCCATGATGTAGATTTTATGCTTCGCGGCAATCGACATAAGCTGATCGACATCATTCCAGAACTTATCGGTCATGCCGGTAACATTGCCTTCCTTATCAAACCGGATACCGTAGTCGCCGCTGCAAAGGATCCAGACGCGGGAGGAATTGATGCCCGCCTCGTGTAAATCTGCAAAATGCGCATCCCAGAACGATGCATCGAAATTCCCTCCAAAATCGTTCCAGTTATCCCACGGCGTATTCGTGCCGCAAAGCCAGAGCGGTTTTCCGCCGACCTGAAAATGACCGTCGGCAACAGTGACCTTCGCGCTGCCGTCGGACTTCACCAGTTCAACGGGGACAAGCCCGTCACCGGAATCGGCAGAAGCAGCACTGTCACCGGACTGACCGTTTCCATTGCCGCAGCCGGAAAGCGGTGAAGCCAAAAGTACAGAACTGAGCAGCATGGCTGCGGTTCTTTTGAATCGGTAAAAATGCATTGGTACACTCTCCTCAGATGATTCTCTTTATTTATGGTTTATTTATGATATTTATGAATCGTATTTCCGGACGCGGAGCGGTATGCCAAGACTGTCAGCAACCGACTGAGCCGCTTCGATCTCCTCCTGCGGAATCACATCGACCACTGTGAACATCACATGCGGAACATACTTCTTGCAGTCTGACGCAAACTTCTGCATCGCTTCATAAGCATTGTCCCATTTCGGGCGCGTCACTGCCAGATATTCCTTTTGTGTTCCGGCGTTCAGGCTGATGGAGACTGTATCAATAATCCCCTTCAGCATGTGCGCAGTCGGCACTTTGTGGATGAGATCGGAAAGTCCGTTCGTATTCAGCCGGATCGGCGGACAGCCCGGCAGACTGCGTGCATACTTCGCTGTTTCGATCAGCAGGAGCAGCGCTTCCGTCGGTTCACCGTAGCCGCAGAAAACCAGCTCTGTAAAATCCGCCGGATTCCAGCTTTCAAACGCAGCTTTTACTTCATCCAGATCCGGCTCATGTTCCAGCCAAAGGCTGTCAGAGCCATATGCGCCGTCACCGTTCTGCCGGATGCAGAATGTGCAGGAACAAGGACACCGGTTTGTCAGATTGACATACAGATGCTCCCCTACCGGATATAAGATGGTCATTGCCATGATTGAATTCATCGTCCTTTCAAAACGGATAATTATGCAAAAAAGATATCGCCGTCGTCGCGGTTGACCTCATAGCTTGCAAGCACGCGGATGCCGCCGATCAGATGCTGATTCAGAATGTCCATTTCATCCGCCGGAATCCAGAGTGCGCGGCGATTCCGGTCATCCGTATGCTGTACGGGGAACTGTCGGATATAGGCGTCATCGACCAGAAAGCTGACAACATATACAGTCGGTTCGGTCTGCTTTGCGACCTTCATATGCTTTGCGATCTGCGATGCCCCTTCCTGTGAAAGCAATGCCGTAAAGAGCGGCTGCTCTCCGCTGCGGGGCGGGAAGCCCTGAAACTTCAGCGCTTCGATCTCGTGGTATTCATCTGCGCATAGCGGGCGGTAAAGTTCCATTGCGGTCCTCTCTTTCTCTTTTTAATGCACCTTCTGTTTGCAGCTTCTCTTGTTGATCTCGTCATACAGGCGGTACATTTTTTGTACGGAATTCTCAAGAAAATAATAGTGTGCAACATACGGGATCAAAAGTGACAGAATTAAAATCAGCAGCGGCAGCACATACATCAGATTGCCGAGCAGAAAAATTCCCATTGCGATGAAAAAACAGATTGCAAACAGCATTGTCACAAGGAAATGAATCAGGCGCTCATGCTGCATGAACTGTATCATCTGCAAATGCGACTGCAATAATGCATCGTAGTCAAAATCCGCAGGCTGTTCCTTTTCCAGCAATGCCTCAAGCCGTGAAAGATACTCTGAAAGATATTTTTTCATGCGTTTGCCTCCGTGTCAGGCTCTGCCCTCATCGGCGGCATCTTCATCCAAAAACTGCTGAATTTCCAGCGTGCCGTCATTGAGGCCCTGAAAGCGGTCATTGTACCGGTCAACAGTCTCGGCTGAAACATACATCAGGTAAGAAAACAGGTCTTCACTCAGCAGTGAGCCGCGGAAACAGCTTGTCAGCCGGAACCGGATCTCACCGGTGTACAGATTCAGGTCAAATGAGCCGTCGATCAGGCCGTGATTGGCAGCAGCAACCGCAAGCGCAGCATCGGGGATGACCTCCTCCTTCATTTTGAACGGCATGGGGGAGATTACCGACACGATCTGCTTATCGGTTCTGAGCATAATATGCAGAGTCATCGGCAGGTCATTGCCGGTGAAATGTATTTTTATATAGGTGCGCTGCGGAGATTGTTCTGCGATCTGATACTTCAGATGATTGTGCTCCAGCATCGCAATCAGCACATCGGCATTTTCCTCGGCAGCCCGGATGCGATCCTGCTCTGAGATTGTTTCCATTGGAGATTCCTCCCTCCGTATCCTATTGGTATTATTATACCATATTATTCTAAAAATGTCAAGTCAATATGCGATGTTATACAAAATTGAGATTCATATGACAGCGCTTGCATGTCTGGTGACATGACAGCCGACGTTGACTGCGACCGGCAGACCGGCTATATGCGTTGCACCCTGCTCAATATTCACCGCAAGTGCCGTCACGCTGCCGCCGAATCCCTGCGGACCGATGCCGAGGCGGTTCACTGCGTGAAGCATTTTCTGTTCGAGCCCGGCATAAAGCGGCTTGGGATTCCGTACAGCGACATCTCTGCACAGCGCTTTCTTTGCAAGCAGCGCACACTGCTCAAAGTCACCGCCGATTCCGACGCCGACCACGATCGGCGGACAGGGATTGCTGCCCGCTTTCGCGATCGTATCGGTCACGAACTGAATGATATCGTCCTGTGAAGCAGCCGGTGTAAACATGCGCATCGCACTCATATTTTCGCTGCCGAAGCCCTTTGGACATACATCAATGCGGATTTCTTCACCGGGCACAATATCGAGGTGCAGCACCGCCGGTGTATTATTGCCGGTATTGACACGCTCAAGCGGATCGCTGACAACCGAGCAGCGCAGATATCCGTCCAGATACCCCGCCGATACGCCCGCATTCACAGCCGCCCGCAGATCGCCGCCGATCAGGTGAACATCCTGTCCGACTTTCATAAAGATCACGGCCATACCTGTATCCTGACAGATCGGCAGTCCGGTTTCCTTTGCAGCGTCCAGATTTGCACACAGATCCTGAAATACGCTTTTTCCGGCGACAGACCGCTCCTGTTCCGCGCCTGCACGAATGCACTGCTCCAGCGACTTCGGCAGAACACCGTTCGCACGAATGCACAGCTCGCGGACCGTCTTTGTGATCTCACTCACATTGATCTCTCTCATAGAAAGTGCCTCCGTTTTCAACATGGAATATATGTATGGAATATATGTATAGTATACCACAAACACTTCATTTCTGCAAGTATGTTTTGAATTTTAAGAAATCTGCTCTTGCGGCGCCGGAATCTGCACAGATTTCCGGATGTATAAAAACAGACGCTTCTCACTTGAAAAGCGTCTGCCTTTGTTTCCAATTACAGGTCGATCTTGAATTCTTCGCTGCCCTCACCGTTGACGGTGTAATATGCAGCGTTCTCTTCCGGCTTGACATAGACAACAAATTCGTTGACTGCCTTTCTCTTGTGAACAGACTTGTAAGCCTTCAGTGCATCAGCAGCGATCGTGCTGACATCGAAATCCTTGCCGTCAACCTGAAGAATCGTCTTGATGACCGGTTCTGCCTTCTTTGCTGCCGGCTTTGCCTTTGCGGCTGCTTTTTCTGCCATTATGATATCATCCTTTCCATTGTTTTGCGGAACATCCGCTGTAGTGATTATAGCACAATTATCTTTGCTTGTCAAGTGTTATTCATATATTTCTAAGATATTTGTTCCGGATTGCGCATACAAATACCGCTGTGCCCACAACAAAAACGGCTGTCATTGAAATACTGATTGTTCCGGAAATGTAAATACACCGGCTGTTCCGGATCCGGACGCCGGTGTATTACAAATTTCAGAGATCATTTCTGATATTTTGCTTTGTCCATTTCGCGGATCGCCGCACGGCGGATCTTGCCGCTGCCGACTGTTTTGGGCAGCTCCTCAACAAACTCCACAACACGCGGATACTTATACGGAGCGGTTCCGCGCTTGACGTAATCCTGGATTTCCTTGACCAGCTCATCAGACGGGACAGTTCCCTTCGTCAGCACGATTGTCGCCTTAACAACCTGACCGCGGATTTCATCGGGAACACCAGTGACAGCGCATTCCAGCACGTAAGGCAGTTCCATGAGCACGCTCTCAATCTCAAACGGTCCGATACGGTAGCCCGAGGACTTGATGACATCATCCACACGGCCGACATACCAGAAATAGCCGTCCTCATCGACCCATGCAGTGTCACCGGTATGATAATAGCCGTTGCGCCATGTCTCGGCAGTCGTTTCCGCATCGCCGTAATAGCAGAGTGCAAGACCGGGAACGCCCTCCTCTTTCAGCTTGATGCAGATTTCTCCGGTCTCACCGACACCTGCCGGAGTTCCGTCCGGCAGAAGCACCTGTACGTCGTACTGCGGATTCGGTCTTCCCATACTGCCGGGCTTGGGTTCCATGCCGACAACATTCGCGATGGAAAGCGTAGTTTCGGTTTGGCCGAAGCCCTCCATGAGCTTCAGGCCGGTTGCACGGTAGAATTGATGAAACACCTCAGGATTCAGTGCTTCACCCGCGATACAGGCATATTTCAGGGAAGAAAGGTCATATTTCGAGAGATCTTCTTTGATAAAGAAACGGTACATGGTCGGCGGTGCGCAGAAGCTGGTGACATGATACTGCTTGAACATCGGCAGGATATCATCCGCATGGAAGCGGTCAAAGTCGTACACAAACACAGCGGATTCGCACATCCACTGACCGTAGAGCTTGCCCCAGAGTGCCTTGCCCCAGCCGGTATCAGAGATCGTAAAGTGCAGACCGTTCGGATCGGCATTCTGCCAGTAACGGGCCGTGACATAGTGACCGAGCGGATACTGATAGCTGTGCAGCACCAGCTTCGGGTTGCCTGATGTACCGGAGCTGAAGAAAATCAGCATCGGATCAGTACCGCAGGGGGTATCGGAAGTCCGGTCAAAGTGTGTGCTGTATGCGGAAAGCTCTGCGTTGAAATCATGCCAGCCCTCTCGCTGCCCGTTGACCAGAACCTTTGTCTTCAGCGACGGGCAGTTTGCTGCAGCAAGATCCACTTCATTCGCAACATCGCCGTCTGCCGTGCAGACGATTGCGGAGACCTCTGCGGAGTTGAAGCGGTATTCAAAGTCATGCTTTTTCAGCATGTTGGACGCAGGGATGGCAAGTGCGCCGATACGGTGGAGTGCAATGATCGAGAACCAGAACTGATAGTGCCGTTTCAATACGAGCATCACGCGGTCACCTTTTTTGATGCCGAGCGACTTGAAATAATTGGCGGTCTGACAAGAATACCGCTTGATATCCTTAAATGTGAAGCGGCGCTCTCTGTGATCTCTGTCCACATAGATCATTGCGGTCTTATCCGGACATTTTTCCGCCATTGCATCGACAATATCAAATGCAAAGTTAAATTCATCCTGCTTCTGGAAATGCACCGCGCTCAGGATGCCTTCCTCATTCGTTTCACAGGTGACAAACTTTTCAGCGACCGGGTGCATCAGACCCGCCTTATCGACATTTGTAGAATGATGCTCTGCAACATGCTCGTGATATTCAGCGAGCCCTGTCGAGCCGTGCGGCGCCATAACAAAAGCGTAGATCTCGCAGTCCTCACCGCCGAGTGCGACCTCATCATGCGGCATGGAGCTGTCGTAATAAATGCAGTCACCCTCGTGCAGAATCTCCGAATGCGAACCGACGATCATGCGCAGCGTGCCTTTGATGACAATATCCATTTCCTGACCGGCATGGCTTGCAAG
>CAMNJD010000342.1 GCA_946540705.1 uncultured Ruminococcus sp.
ATTTTGAATCCGTCGGAGACACTTTATCGACAGTCTGAAACGCCGCCCGATGCTAAATCTGGCGGCGTTTGTGTTTATTGTTTCGGGAGCAGTGCCTCCCATGCCGGCTGCTTGCCTGCAAGCGTTTCTACGTAGTATTTCAGGATAAGCTGCGCGTCAGTCGCAGTGACGGTGCCGTCAAGGTCAATGTCGCCTGCTTTGAGCTGTATCTCGGTCAGGCCGCTGTCCTTGTCCGCAAGCACATTGACATACGACTTCAGCGCGAGCTGTGCATCGTCTGCGGCAATTTCGCCGTCCAGATTGACGTCGCCGAGCAGATATGGCACCTCCGGAACCGTGAACTGCCGGGCCGCAAACATCGTTGCGGCATTGTCAACGATCTTTGAATAACCTTCAATGCCGTTGATGTACGGGTCAATCAGGGTCGTGGAGTTGTAGAACCGGTAGCCGTCATTCGGCTTCAGGCGTACCCAGACCGAGTATTTCTTTCCCGGCTCAAAGGTCATATCGCCGGTCATGACCGTCCCGCCGTCATCATCGGCAGTCCAGTAGATGCCGTCGCCTGCGGATTCCGCAATATCGGAATCCGTGCAGATCGACGCGATCGTGCCGAGGACATTCGCTGCCTCGACCGGCTTTGCACCGGCTTTCGGCTCCGTGACGCCGTTCAGGCGGACACCGTACACCGTTGCGGGGCCGATATCCCTGCGGATATAGGTTGCAGCGGCGGCGTGCTCAAACGCAATGCCGGATGTGTCGCTGTCCAGAATCGTGTCCGGATCCAGCTCATTCGCCCAGCCCGGTTCATCCGGCAGATCCATATCCCATGTCACATCGCCGAAACGGTCGCCGAGCTTCAGGCGGGTCAGGCTGTTGCAGCGCCAGAACATCATATCAAATGCATCATCGCGCTGTTCCACATTGCTGAAATCAAAGCTGCTCAGATCAAGCCCGGTCAGGCTGTAGCATTCCGAGACCAGATGCCAGACTGACTGTATGCTGTCCGTCCGCAGGCCGGTCAGATTCAGCGATTTCAGGCTGTAGCAGTCGTTGAACATAAACCGCATGTTCTCGACATTGGAGGTATCAAAGCTGCTGAGATCCAGCTCGGTCAGCGAAACGCAGCCCTCAAACATCGTATTCATTTCCGTGACATTTTCCGTGCGGAAGCTGCTGAGATCCAGCGCGGTCAGGCTTTCGCAGTTCGAGAACATGCCGCTCATGCTCTTAGCCTTGGAGGTGTTGAAATGACTGACATCCAGCGTTTTCAGCATTCTGCACGAGCTGAACATATACTGAAGCGCCTCGGCATTCGAGGTATCAAAGCCGCTGACGTCCAGTGCCGTCAGATTCTGGCAGCCGTTGAACATACTGTCCATTTTTGTGACATTTGCGGTATTGAAGCCGCTGACATCCAGCTCTGTGAGCTGATCGCAGCCGTTGAACATCAGGCGCATACTGGTCACGGCAGAGGTATCGAAATGGCTGACATCCAGTGTCCGCAGGGACTTGCAGCTTCCGAACATGCTGTACATCAGTTCGACCTTGGATGTGTCAAAGCCGGTGACATCCAGCGTCTCCACCTTGCGGCAGTCGTTGAACATGTTGGCCGTATTCGTGCAGCTTGATGTGTCAAAATGACTGACATCGAGCTTTGTCAGCTCGCGGCAGCCGCTGAACAGAGCGCTCATATTCGTCACGGCGGCGGTGCGGAATCCGCTGACATCCAGAGACTTCAGCTCCTGGCAGTTGTAAAACATCCCGTACAGATCCGTGACCTTTGCGGTATCGAATCCGGAAATATCCAGCCGTCTGACCTTCTGGCAGTTGTAGAACATGCTGCTCATGGTCGTGACATTGCGCGTATCAAAGCCGCTGACGTCGATCACGGTCAGCTTCCGGCAGTCGCAGAACATGCGGTTCATTTTTGTCACGCGGCCGGTGTCGGGCCGCCCGAGCCTGAGCTCTGTCAGCTCACCGCAGCCGTCAAACATGCTCTCCATAGATGTCACATTGCCGGTGTCCGCATTGGAAATGTCGATCGAGGTACATTTGCTGAAAACAGAATAGCCGCTGAACAGCCTTGTGCAGTCCTCCGGGAGCACTGTGCCGGGCAGTGCGGTTACTGACAGCACCGTCCCTTTGAGGAGCCGCAGTGCCGCGGCATCGACATTGCCCTTCAGGGTCAGCGCCTGTGTTTCCTCATTGTATTCATAGCACGGTTCTGCTGTTTGCGCCTCCGCAAAGACCGGCTGTGTCAGTCCGGCCGCACCGGCGGGCAGCGCGCCGCCGAGAAGCGTGAGTGATAAAACTGCTGCGATGATTCTCGTGTGTTTCATAGACTGTGTGAATCCTCCTGTATTTGTCATAGACGGGTTTATCCATTCTTCCGGATCAGCGCTTCCCATGTCGGCTCCTTGCCTGCGAGCGTTTCAACATAGTATTTCAGGATGAACTGTGCATCAATCGCATCGACCGTGCCGCTGCCGTCAACATCTGCGGCCTTGCGCTGTGCATCGGTCAGGCCGTCCGGCTTGCCCGCGAGCGTATTGACATAAGCCTTCAGTGTGATCTGCGCATCCTCCGCGCTGATCTCACCGTCGCCGCTGAGATCGCCGGTCACTTCCTGATCGAGCGGCTCGAACCGATAGTCCCATCTGTCAGCATATACCTGTGCGGTTGAATTCCGGTAGCCGTAAACCGTGCCGGCAAAGTAATAATATCCTGTTTCCTCGCTCACGCCGGTCGATACAGTCGCCGGACTGTTCGCGATCTTGCAGGCCTTGTTCTCAATGGTGATGCTTTTCAGCGCAGGGCACTGCTGAACGGCACCGTTTCCGATCTCCTCCACAGAAGCCGGGAACGTGACCTGCTCCAACGCATCGCATTCCTCAAACGCCCATTCTCCGACAATCCGGACGGAATCCGGAATGACGATCTTCTTCAGATCCCGCCGCATCTTAAACGCATAACCGGAGATCATATGAACAGAATCCGGAACAGTGAAGCTCTCCCCGGAATCCTTCTGTGCATCGAGGAGCACGCCGTTGATGATAACGACCGGATTCTTCTCCCGCTGTGCGTCGATCCATGCGGTTTCGTAGAAGGCTTCGCCGCCGATATAGGCCGCCGATGCCGGGATCGTGACCTCTGCGAGCTTTGTGCAGCGCGCAAATGACAGCGAACCGATATAGGTCAGGCTCTCCGGCAGGCTGATACGGGTCAGCTTCGTGCAGTGATAGAATCCTGTTGACTCAATGCGGGTCAGCGTATCCGGCAGCGTCACCGAATTCAGGCTTTCGCAGGAAGAAAAGCAGTATTCCGGTATGACGGTGATGCCGGCGGGAACCGTGACCTGCTCCAGCTTCTCCACCATGTAGAACGCATAATCCTCGATCTCCGTGACCGTTTCCGGGATCGTATAGGTGAGATCCGTTTTTCCGGCGGGATACTGGATCAGCCGGGTCATGTCCTTGCTGAACAGCACGCCGTCCTGACTGGAATAATACGGGTTCGCCGCGTCTACATTGATCGCGGTCAGACTGCCGCAGGGAGACAGTGCATCCCGCGCAACGGTCTGAATGCCGGCGGGAAGGTCGATTTTCTCCAGCGAATGGCAGGCAGCGAATGTTTCCCGGCCGATCTCTGTCAGATTTTCCGGAATCCGCAGCGAGGTCAGAGCGCGGCAGTAGTGGAAGGCACTGTCCCCGATCTCGGTGATGCTGTCGGGCAGCGTGACGGATGTCAGGGCGGTACACTGAAAGAATGCACAGGAACAAATCGAGGTGATGCCGTCCGCAACGGTCACAGTCCTGATCTCGCTCCGGTAAGCAGCCCACGGGATCCGGCTTGAGCCGCCGAAATCCGTCATTTTGCCGCTGCCGCTGATCGTCAGCGTACAGGTTTCCGTATCATAATTCCATGATGCATTTTCACCGCAGACACCGCTTACTGCCTGCTCCTCCGCATGGACGGCATAAGCCGCCGGAAGCACCGCCGTACCGGTCACGGCCAGTATTCCTGCGCACAGTGCTGCACAAAAATGGTTCATTTTCATCATTTTCAATTCCTTTCCTGTGTTGTTTATGGTGTGCAATATAATTATATCACAGTCAGAGTCTATTTGCAAGATATTTTCACAGATTGCCGAATATCGCACAGAAAGATTGTGAAGTGTGCTGTGCTTTTCAGCATTTTCCTCCGCAACTATTGATGTCTCAATTAAATCTTCAAGAGATAGTTGGGACATCAATATGTACAAAAACCAGACAGCACGCAGCGAAAAGCTCCCGGCAAGCCGCCAAAGAAGCGCAGATATAACCCGCCGCAGACTGTCGATAAAGTGTCTCCGACGGATTCAAAATGGGGGCGCTGCCCCCATCAATGTCAACAACTTAAGAGCGAAGGGCGAAGCCAAATAAAAGTTTTGGTCAAGCTTTTTCAAAAGCTTGCAGGTTTCCAAAGGGCGGCG
>CAMNJD010000343.1 GCA_946540705.1 uncultured Ruminococcus sp.
AACGCTGATGAGCTGACCGGTGCTGCGCGGGAAGCTGAGATCCGGCGCTTTCCGCTCGCTCATGTCTGATCACCGTCAATCAGCAGATGCGAGATATCGACCTGCTCACCGTCCGCCCAGAGATGCTCCAGGCTGTATTCCTCTCTGGTCTGCGGATAGAACACATGCACGACGATATCATTATAGTCGAGCACGATCCAGTTTGCAGCTCTGACGCCTTCGACGCCTCTGGGCTCGATGCCGAGCTGACCGAGCTGGAAATCGACCTCATCCGCCAGCGACTTGACCTGTGTCGTGCTGGTACCGGTCGCGATCACAAAATAGTCCGCAATGATCGAGAGATTGGTAATGCCGATGACCTTGATATCAACGGCCTTTTTGCTGTCAAGGATCTTCACGATTTTTTCGAGCTTTTCCTGTGTCGTCATTGAGTTAGACCTCCTTTTATAACATTTGCCGTGCCGCCTGTTGAGCGGCTCAGCGAGAGATTCAGTATTCCGATCCCAGGCCGCAGCCGAGACATCCGATCTCAACGACCCGGTTCATTCTGGCAAAAACGCGGTGCAGCGGCGTGCGCTCCAGCGAGAGCTTCACGGTCACGGAGGCGCACCATGCGAAGAAGGAACGGCACGGGAGATGCCCCCAGATCCACGCGATCAGGCCGAGCCACCAGCGCTCAAAGCCGTTGTTGTGCTTCTCTGCCGGCTGCCGGAACTCTGTGACGCGCTCCGCAGGGCTCACGGCACTGCTGCCGGAGACTGCCGGATCGGAAGCGGCGGCAGAAGATACGGTCGTGGATTCTGTCGTTGTCTGCGGCGGCGGGACAGTCTCCGTTGCAAGCGGCATGCCGTCCGGCGTGACCGTAAACCGCGACTCACAGACCGTGACCTCGGTATCGGAGGAATCCACAGCCGTGAGCTTCAGCGTATATTCGCCGCAGGCAAGCTGTGTAAAATCCAGCCGGTTCGTGAAAAATCCGGTCAGCTTATAGGAACGCGCATAGGGGTTGACCGTCACGGACTGAAGCGGTTGATCCGGGGCATCCGCCGGACAAATCTCGCCGGTAATGCTGCGGAGAACCGCGTCTGAGCTGACCGTTCCGGCGATATCGAAGGGCGAACCCTCCTTGATCGCGCCGTTTGGCAGCATGGAATTGGTGATGACCGCGCCGGGGTTGAAGAACTGCGTCGTATAGCAGATATTGCAGTCAACGGGCGTTTTGACGCCGGGTGTTTTGCCGCAGCCCGAATACTGCCAGATCGTCGCGACGCCGGAGAGATCGTGTCCCTCCGGGCTGGAAAGGCCGTTGACGGTATTGAAGTAGTTGGCCTCCCAGATCGCATAGCCGTCCTCCTGCAGCAGCTTCCGGTCGATGCACTCGGAGAAGAACGCGGTGCTGGAATAGACACCGGCGGTATAGCCTGCCTCCTCAATCCGCTCAAGTCCGCTCAGGACAGCCGGCATAAACACCTTCGGGGAGAGATGCTCCTGCCGCGAAGCAGATTCCATATCGAGAAACACCGGCAGCTCGAAGCCCTTGCCGTCGAGCAGTTTCAGCATGTAATCGACATCCTCTGCGAATTCCTGTTCGGTTGCCGCATCGGTGAACATGTACGCGCCGACTGCGATGCCGGCCTCCTTCGCGCCCTTGTAGTTCTCATCGAAGCGCTCGTCCGGCTCCCAGTCGTCATAGGCACGGATGATCTTGCAGCAGCGGATGATCGCGAACTTGACGCCGCCCTCCGCGGCTGCCTTCCAGTCGATCCGCTCCTGATACTTCGATACGTCGATGCCGAACACCTCCGCAGCAGCCGAGGCACGGAGCATTCCGCCGGGGCGGTCCGCAGGGGAAAGCGCATAGAGCATGCAGGTCATGCACAGCACCCATGCTGTTGCCAGCAGCGTCAGCCGACGCAAAAACCTTTTCAACAGACCGCCTCCTTTCGCAGATTTCAAATACAGTCTCCTATAGTATAGCACAAAATCAGCAAAAAAGCAAGCATTTTGTGCGTGCGGAAAAAAGCGGATGAAAGCTGTGTGAAACGCCGTATTTTTCTCCGGAATTTCATTCTGGTTTCAGGTTCGGGCTCTATAATGTGGCCAGAAACCGGAAAGGAGCGTGACCGTTATGAGATCACACAGACTATTTGCAGCGGTATATGCCGCCGCCCTCACCGCATTCACAGGCTGGCTCGCGCTGGACACATTCGTGATTCCGTCAGTCTATCAGACGGACGCGGGCGAACTGAATCTTTCGCTGTTCACGGAGGAATCCGCCGCAGAGCGCAGCACCGCTGAAGCGGAGGAATCCGCCGCAGAAAGCAGCAGCACGGGCGGGACATCCGGCAGACGCGGGCAACATTCCCGCAGCGGAAAGCAGCCTTCCGCCGATTCCGGAGCCTCCGTGCCGGAATCCTCCGCCTCCGAAGAAACCGGCACTGCGGCAGAGCCCGTCAGCACGGCCGACAGCTACAGAGACGAAAATATCAGCATCACCGTCACAACCTGTGAGGCATACGACACAACGATTTATACCGCGGACGTCCGGCTCAGCTCCGCGCAATATCTGAAATCCGCATTCGCAGACGACTCCTACGGCCGGCACATTACTGCGGCGACCTCAGAAATTGCCGCAGCACATAACGCTGTCCTCGCGATCAACGGCGATTACTACGGCGCGCAGCAGACCGGCTATGTCATCCGCAACGGCATCGTGTACCGCGACAGCTCTGACGGCGAAGATCTGCTCTGTATCTATGCCGACGGCAGCATGCAGATCGTCAATTCCGACACATACACCGCAGAGGAGCTGGCCGCGCAGGGTGTCTGGCAGGCATACAGCTTCGGCCCCGCGCTGATCGAGAACGGCGCCGTATCCGTCACGGAATATGACGAGGTCGGCAAGGCAATGGCCAGCAACCCGCGCACGGCGATCGGCATGATCGACGAGCTGCACTATGTATTCGTGGTCGCGGACGGACGAACCGCCGAAAGCGCCGGGCTGTCCCTCAGTGAGCTTGCGACATTTATGCAGAGCCTCGGCGTGAAAACCGCGTATAATCTGGACGGCGGCGGCTCCTCGACCATGTATTTTCAGGGGCAGGTCATCAACAATCCGACTTCAAACGGCAAAACGATCCGCGAAAGAGAGGTGAGCGACATTGTTTACATCGGCTGATCAGAAGCGTTTGCTGCATTATGCGCTCGGCGACGCAGCAGCAGCACTGTTCTTCGGGCTGTTCAGCAGCATCTACGAGCATTTCAGTCACGGCGTCTATTCCGATGCTATGATCTGCGCATACACGGTTCCGCTTGCGGGAGGCACTCTGCTGATGCTGCTGCTTCTGCGATTCTCCGGCCGGCTGCGGCAGCCGGCCCCGGGAATTCTGGTGCTCTGGCACGCAGGGCTTGCAGCATTCACCGTCGGGCTGGTATTTCTCGGCGTACTGGAGATCTACGGCACGACAAACCGCATGATTGCGGTTTATCCGGCAGTCGGCGGGCTGATGACCGGCTCTGCACTGCTTGCTTACGCGATCCGCAGGGAACCGCGTACACAGAAATGACCCCGCAGAAAAAAACGGGCTAATAAAGATTTGGGTGGATTCTCGCACAAAAAAGGTGGTTTAGAACGGTTAAATAGAATAA
>CAMNJD010000344.1 GCA_946540705.1 uncultured Ruminococcus sp.
TGCTGGGCGCCAGCCCAGCGGCGTCGTTTTCATACAATCTGACGAAAAATCTGACAGGTCAAGTTTACTTGACCGAAAGCATCCTTGCACACCAGATTTAATCAGCGATTCCCTAGGCAAATTGCAGAGCGATTTGCGATAATTCTAACAAATGTGAACCCCCCTTTTTGTTACAGAAACCACCCCAAATGTTATTAGCCCAAACGTATTTTCGCACCTGATCTAAAAACGGGATTGTAAAGAGACCGTGTCCCGACACAGCGCAGCGCGGGGAGCCCTCATGCTTGATCCGCCGCAGGCACGTAATCCGCGAGCAGAAACAGCAGCAGCACCGGGAATCCGGCGAGCAGAACCGGCAGCAGCCGCATCTGTCCGCAGGCGGAGAGCTGTCCGGCCAGTGCGGGCATGACCGTCGTGCCGGTGTAGGCGCTTGCCACCTGAAGCCCGATCATCTGCTGCGCCTGTGAAGCCGGAAATGCAGTCGGCGTCCGGTGCAGCAGGCAGGGATAGACCGGCGCGGAGCCAAAGCCCATGACCGTCAGGCCGCAGCAGGCCGCGGCGGGAGCATGCGGTATCAGAAGCAGCAAAGTCCCGGCCGCCGCCGTGCAGAGCCCGATGCGGATCATCTTCAGATCGCCGAGGCGGTCTGTGAAAAAACCGGCGGTGAGCCGCCCTGCCGTGATGCCGATGAAGAAGCAGGAGGCGAACTGCGCCGCCGTTCCCGCACGCAGTCCGCGTGACGTCACCAGAAAGCTGCTTGCCCAGAGGCCGGCCGTGCTCTCAAAGGCGCTGCTGCAAAAGAACATCAGCAGGACGCGCCGGACACCGTGCTGACGGAGCAGCTTTTTCAGCGGGATGTGCTGCTGCCCTCGTGCTCCGGCAGATTCCGGCGCGGTCGGCCGCCAGAGCGGCAGTGCGCAGAACAGCATGACCGTCAGGGACATCTGGATCACGGCGATCATGCGGTACCCGCCCTGCCAGTCAGCACCGTGCCGCAGGGGAAAGCTCATGATATACGGGCTCGCGGCAGCACCGATGCCCCAGAAGCAGTGCAGCCAGTTCATGTGCCGGGCCGGGTAATGCACCGCGGCATAGTGGTTGAGTGCCGCATCGACCGCCCCTGCGCCGAGCCCGTAGGGGACAGCGAACAGGCAGAGCGTGAGAAAATGCCCCGCAGCGGAATAGCCGAACAGTGCGGCCGCAGTCAGCAGGACGCTCCCTGCCGCGACCGGCCCCGTGCCGAATCGCCGCAGCAGCCGGTCGGACATGAGCCCGGAGAGCACCGTGCTGAGGGAAATGATGACAGACAGCACCCCCGCGCAGGACATCGGAACGCCGAGCGCCTGCTGCATCGCCGGCCAGGCCGCACCGGGGAGGGAATCCGGGAGGCCGAGGCTGATGTACGAAAGATAGATCACCGCAAGCAAGACCGAAAACAAGACGCAGGCTCCTTTCTGATACAGAATCACCACGGAGGATCACTGTCAGAATATGCAGCGGGATTGTCCGGTGTTCCGGCATCTTGTGTCTGTTCGGAGCGGAATTTCCTGCGCAGCCGCCCGATTCTCAAAGACATTTCGGGCAGGCGGGAAAAGAATTCATACAAAATCACAAAAATCAGAATGCTGATTGACTTTCATGTCGATTTATGATATACTGAAATTAATCGCTGATTGGACGGAAGGAGGCCTGTCTTTATGAATATATGGCATAAGATCAATCCAAAGCGCATCACGCCGGATGACTTTGTCGCAGTTGTTGAAATCCCCAAGGGAAGTAAAAATAAATATGAGCTGGATAAGGAGACCGGGCTGATCAAGCTCGACCGCATCCTGCATACCTCTACGCATTATCCCGCGAACTACGGTCTGATCCCGCGGACCTATGCCGATGACAACGACCCGCTGGACGTGCTGGTGCTCTGCTCCGAAACGCTCTTTCCGATGACGCTGGTTCGCTGCTATCCGATCGGCGTCATTCGTATGCTGGATCAGGGTCACCGCGACGATAAGATCATCGCGATCCCGTTCGATGACCCGAATTATAACAGCTATACCGATATTGCCGACCTGCCGCCGCATATCGTCGAGGAAATGATCCACTTTTTCTCTGTCTACAAGGAACTGGAGGGCAAATCGACCGCTGTCGATCAGTTCGGCGACGCAAATGAAGCAAGAAATATCATCCGTGCGGATATTGACCGCTATATCGAGTGCTTCTGTAAGTAATTGACAGGGCGATGCTCTGTTGAGATAGAAATGTGAAAGGATGTTTCAGATTATGACTGCTGCTGCTACTGATGCCCTCTACAAGAACACCAAGAGTGTCGCGCCGATCGGCATTATTGCCATGACCGGTGCGGAACAGCTCGCGCAGAAGATCGACAGCTACCTTGTCCGCTGGGCGAACGAAAACGGCTTCCCGGATCAGAGCTATCTGATCGAGTGTGAGTGCCCCCGCTTTGCTTCCGGTGACGGAAAGGGTCTGATCAAGTCCACCGTCCGCGGACTGGATCTGTTTATCGTCATTGACGTGGGCAACTATAGCTGCACCTACAAGATGTTCGACCGTGTGAATTCCATGTCGCCGGACGACCACTATCAGGATCTGAAGCGTATCATTCAGGCGGCCTCCGGCAAGGCGCACCGCCTCAATATCATCATGCCGCTGCTTTACGGCGGCAGACAGCACCGCAGAAACTACCGCGAATCCCTTGACTGTGCCTGCGCATTGCAGGAGCTTCAGGCTATGGGCGTGGACAATATCATCACCTTCGACGCACATGACCCGCGTGTCAACAACGCAGTTCCGCTCATGGGCATCGACAACGTGATCCCGTCCTATCAGGTGCTCAAGACCATGCTCAAGACCTTCCCGGATCTCGATATGTCGCCGGAAAAGTTCATGGTCATCAGCCCGGATGAGGGTGCGCTCGGCAGAAATATGTACTATGCAACAATGCTCGGCGTCAATCTCGGCATGTTCTACAAGCGCCGCGACTATTCCAGGGTCGTGGATGGCAAGAACCCGATTGTTGCGCACGAGTATCTCGGAAATCCCGTTGAGGGCAAGACCGTGTTTGTTGCGGATGATATTATCGCGTCCGGCGGCTCGATGCTCGACCTCGCA
>CAMNJD010000345.1 GCA_946540705.1 uncultured Ruminococcus sp.
ATAGCATCGCGAAGCGATACCTTATTCTATTTAACCGTTCTATACCACCTTTTTTGTGCGAGAATCCACCCAAATCTTTATTAGCCCAAATTTTTTTTGAAAAGGGCTTGACTTTTTCTCCGATCTGTGCTATAATAGCAGAGTTGACGGATGAAACGTCGGTCACATGCGCCGGTAGCTCAGCTGGATAGAGTAACTGGCTACGAACCAGTAGGTCGGGGGTTCGAATCCCTTCCGGCGCATCGAAAAGCTCCTGTTCGGATGAACGGGAGCTTTTTCTTTCGCTGTATACTGAATCCGCCCGTGCAGTTCTTCCCCCTGTGCGGGCATTTTCTCTGCCTGTGAAATTTGCCGAAACGCTTGACAAATCGTTAAAAATGTGATAGACTAGCTATCATAGGATATATATATAATAGTGGAGATCACGGCAGTTTGGTGTATTCTGCACAGGATTGATAGACAGGCGGCGCGATGGAACGTCTATCAGCTTCCGCTGTATCCAGTATGCCATAAAAAGGAGGTTTGTCAAATGGAAAACCAATTTTTACCGGAGAATCAGAAATCCAGACGGATCGAGCATGCCGTCGAGATCAGCGCGGACATGTTCCTGAAGCACGGCATTGACGCGGTCAAAATGACCGATATCGCAGATGCCTGCGGCGTCGGCGTTGCAACGCTCTACCGCTACTTCGGCACAAAAACCAGCATCACGATCGCAGCAATGACACATCTCTGGTCAAAGCTGAAGCATAATTACGACCGGGTCTTTGAAACAGAGGTCTTTCTGAAGCAGTCCGGCCTCAAGCGCCTGAACGATTTGATGCGGATGTATCTGGTGCTGTTTGATGTCCACGGCGATTTCATGCGGCTGGTCGGCGAATTCGATCTGATGCTTCAGAGCGAGGATATCCCCAAGGCCGCGCTCTACGATTACGAGAAATCCATCATCAATTTTTACCCGTATATCGAGGCAGCGTATATCGCAGGCGTGCAGGACGGAACCGTCCGCAGCGATATCAATTTCAAGCTGTTTTACCTGACCTACGGCCATTCGATGCTCGAGCTCTGCAAGAAGCTCCTGCGGGGTGAGCTGCTCCCCTCGGACGATTTTTCCGCCGCAAAGGAGGAACTCGCAATGCTGGCCGATATTGCCGTATCCTATCTGCGAAAGGAGAAGGAGGCAACGGAATGACCGTGCGGAAAAAGGCCGCGTCAAACAGGGTGCTCTGGCTCTTTGCAGTCGGTCAGCTCGGCTGGTCGCTGCTCTCAGGGCTCGTGACGAACCTGCTGGTCTTTTTCTATAAACCGACCGATGAAGCGCTCGCAGAGGGACATACCCTCTTTGTGACGAAGCAGACCTTTCTCGGGCTGACGGTCATCGGCCTGATCTCCGCTGCGGGAAGAATCTTCGACGCGGTCACGGATCCGCTGATTGCCGGAAGATCCGACAATCTGAGACACCGTCTGGGCAGGCGGATCCCGTTCATGCGGTATTCCGCGATCCCGTTCGGGCTGACCGCGGTTCTGCTGTTTCTCTCGCCGGTCGATCACACCAGTCCGGTCAATGCGGCTGCACTGACCGTCTGCACGCTGCTGTTTTATCTGTTCCTGACCTGCTATGTCACACCGTATAACGCGCTGATCCCGGAGCTCGGCCGCACACAGAATGCCCGCATCAATCTCTCGACGTTCCTTTCCGTCACGTTCTTCCTCGGCAGCGGCCTCGCCTTCGCGATTCCGATGATGGCCGGGGCGCTGAAGGATTCCGTGGGATACACAAACAGCTACCGCATCCCGATCGCTGTGCTCAGCGTCATCGCGACCGTCTGCATGCTGATCCCGGCTTTCGCGATCGACGAAAACGAATATGCCGACACAACGCCGGGGCGCTCCTCAGCATTCCGCTCGCTGACCGCGACCTTCCGGAACCGTGAATTCCGCGTGTTTGTCATCTCGGATATCCTCTACTGGATCGCACTGACGATCTTTCAGACCGGCATGCTGTATTATGTCACAAAGCTCATGGGGCTCACCGAAAGTGCCTCCTCAACGCTGTTTATCGTGATGTCTGTGGTGTCCGTCTGCTTTTATCCGGCGGTAAATGCAGTCGCAAAGAAAATCGGCAAAAAAAAGCCGATCTTTTTCGCATTTGTATGTTTCTCTGCGGTGTTTCTCATCACGGCGTTTGCCGGAAAGACCGGCATTCCCGGCAGGGCATACGGCGTCATGATCGCACTGCTCGCAGCACTGCCGATGGCGATTCTGGGGATTCTTCCGCAGGCGGTCATCGCGGATATTTCCGAGGCCGATCAGATCGGCACGGGCGAGAGCCGGCAGGGCATGTTCTATGCAGCGCGGACCTTTGCCTATAAAATGGGCCAGTCTGCGGCAATGCTGATCTTTACGAGCACAGCATCGTTCCGCGAGGACACAGGGCTCGGCTACCGGCTGACTGCGGTCATCGCAGCGGTGCTCTGCCTGCTCGGCGGCGCGGTATTCCTGCGCTATAACGAGAAAAAGGTCATAGAGAAGATCGGACAGAAGAACCAAACAGAATAAAGCCGCAAGCAGCTCCTGCATTCCGTATGCAGGGGCTTTTTTGGAGCACTGCAATTTACATTTTGTTTACGCGGCGATGAATACTTGATGAAACCGGATGTGGTATGCTATGATTACCGAAAGGAGGCTGGCACATGAAATACAAACGAATCACAGCCTGTATCGCGGCGGCAATGCTGCTCTGCACGGCCTGCGCGGAGAACCCCGATTCCGCGATCATCAGGCACAAGGACATGGAAAAGGTCATCAGCGAGGCGAACGACAGCGGCGAAAACCGTGAAACAATCAGCGAATACACCGTTCCGGAGCGGTACAGCGCGAAATTTGAGAATGAAAGCCTGCATGTCAAGGTTCGGGCGAATGCTGAGATCGTGATGCCGCAGGTGGAAACGCTCTCGGTCGTGCATGTGGAAAAGGCGCAGTTTTCGCAGGAATTCACTGACAGGGTGCGGAAAGCGCTGCTCGGCGATCAGCCGGTCTATGACGGCAAGCTGACCATTCTGCGGACAAAGCAGGATGTTCTGGATGAGATCGGCGAATGGCGGGAGCGGATACAGAACCCGCCTGCGGATGATACAGAGCTGTATCTGGAGGAGTATCAGAAAATGATTGATGAAACACTCCAGCCGGAATACAATGCCGCACCGGATGCGATCGTCTTTGCGGATTATCCCTCGGACGGGCTGCTGCATCCGGTCAGGGAACTGTACGAAGCGGAAAAAGCGGCTGCCGGCGGTACTGCCAATCCGAATTCCTATTATGCACAGCGGCTTGAAATGAACCCGGATGGTGAAATGCTGAGCTGTGTGACAGACGATGCAGACGGGATGTATGCTTCGTTCTATGTGCAGAATTCGCCGGACGGCTCAAGCTCCCTTTCGTTTTCGCGTTCAGCGCTCGGGCTCGTGAACAAAACGACCGGACTGGACTTCGTGACCGGGAAAAATGCGGTGAACTGCGGGCTTCCGGCGAATACACTCGCCTATTATGCCATCGAAAAGCGCGACTACGAGCAGCTTCCCGGTAATACAGCAGAGCTTTCACAGGAGGATGCACAAAAGCAGGCGGAGCAGTTTCTCTCCGCGCTCGGACTGGATACATTTGCGCTGTATGAGGGCGGATTATTCACGGAGCTTGTTGAATTTATGCCCGCTTTCACTCCTGAGGATCAGAGCTATTACCGTACCAATTATATCCTGCGGTATTTCCGCAGCATGGACGGCTGCCCGCTGCTGCGCGGCGGATTCAAATTATCGCAGACCGAAAACTACCAAGAGAAATCATGGGGCGATGAAATGATCGAGATTCGCGTGGATGACAACGGCATCATCGGATTTGACTATATATCGCCGCTGAAGCCGCTCGAAACGACCGTTTCCGATGCAGCGCTGAAGCCGTTTGATGAGATCACGGCGGCCTTTGAGACTATGGCGCCGATACTGACTGCGGATGAAAACGAGCAGTTCAGTGTCGAAACGGTCGTTGACCGCGTGGAGCTTTGTTATCTGCGGCTCGCGGAAAAGGACAGCTTTGATACGGGCTATGCGGTGCCAGTCTGGAATTATTACGGCAAGCGGACTTTTATCGCAGAAAACGGTGAACGCATAGATGCAGCAAGCGGAGCCATGCAGGATCTTCTCGTCAGCATCAATGCGATTGACGGCTCGGTGATCGTGCCGGGCGCAGGCTACTAAAGGTGAAATTATTATGAAACAGTTTTACAAAATGATTGCAGGCATTTCGGCAGTCACAATGCTGCTCTGCACGGCCTGTGCGGAGAACCCCGATTCCGCGATCATCAAGCACAAGGACATGGAAAAGGTCATTGACGAGGCAAGCCGGAACGATGAAAGCAAGGTCGAT
>CAMNJD010000346.1 GCA_946540705.1 uncultured Ruminococcus sp.
GGTTTCAGTTGTGGTCGAGGTCGTTGTCGTAGAGGTGGTAGTGGTTTCGGTTGTGGTCGAGGTCGTTGCCGTGGAGGTGGTAGTGGTTTCAGTTGTGGTCGAGGTCGTTGCCGTGGAAGTGGTCGTGGTTTCGGTCGTGGTTGTCGTTGTCTCAGTCATTGTCGTCGTCGTGCCGGATGCGGTCGTTCCGGTCACATTCGATGCATCCAGTGCGATAAACTGATAGTTGTATGCAGATGCATATTTCTCTGCGGTGGAACCGGTGTAGCCATAGATGACGCCGTTGTAGAAGCTGCCGCTGCTCTGGTTGCAGATCGTCACGGGGCTGCCGGGAATCGTGCAGTCCGGATTGAGAACCGTGACTGATTTCAGATCGGCAATAAATGCAAATGCGTTTCCGCCGATCTGTGTTACCGTTTCAGGCAGCGTGACGGTTTCCAGAGCGGTGAACATGAACGTGCTGGAGCCGATCGAGGTGACGCTTTCCGGAATCTCGATCTCGCTGATTTTCTTGCAGGAATAGAAAGCCGCGTCCGGCAGTGCGGTCACATGTTCCGGAATGCGGATGCCGGTGAGCGATTCACAGTTCATGAACGCACCGGAGCCGAACTCTGTCAGCGAATCCGGCAGCTCAATCGCAGTGAGCAGGGAACAGTAGCCAAAGGCGTTTTTGCCGATGACCGCAAGCTGCCGGGACAGCTTGACTGTCACGATGTGGGAACAGCCGTAGAATGCATAATTGCCGATCGTGCGCACGCTGTCTGAGATCCGAAGCTCGCTGATGCCGGAATTGTATGCCGACCAGGGCGCCATGCTGCTGTTATTCGCGCTGTTGAGCTCATAATCAGCCATATCGCCGGTGCCTGAGATGCGCAGGACGCCGTTCCAGCTCAGTGTCCATTTGAGGTTGTCGCCGTCCTTGCCGCAGGTGCCGGAGGCGCGGATATCGCGGACATCTTCGGTCGTTTCCGTGGTGGTCGTCTCGGTGTCGGACGTATCGGTTGTGCCGGTTACAGCGGCATCAAGCGCGGTAAAGCTGCGCCGGTACTTCTCCGCATATTTCTGTGCGGTAGAATCGGTATATCCGTAGATGACGGTATGTGCCGGGACGGTTTCCGCCGCATCGCCGATCTCGCAGGCATTGCCCTCAAAGGTCAGCTTGTTCAGGCTTAAGCAGCCGTCGAACGCACCCTTGCCGAGCCGGAGCAGGCTGTCATGCAGCGTGACAATACTCAGGCTGCGGCAGTGGGCGAACGCACTGTCACCGATCTCCGTCACCTTTGCGGGGATCGTGACCGACGACAGCGAGAGGTTGCCGTAGAACGCCTGATCCGCGATGCGCGTAACGGTATCGGGAATCTCAAAAGACTGTCTGCGGTTTCCGCCGTGATAGAGCAGCAGTTCTGTTTTGCCCTTATTATAGAGCACATTGTCCTGAGCCTCAAAATACGGATTCATCTGGCTGACGCTGAATGACATCAGTCCGGTGCATTCGGTAAAAGCGCCGGTGCCGATCTCCTTGACCGACTGCGGGATCGTGACAGATGTCAGTCCGGTGCAGCCGCGGAAGGCATTGCTGCCGATGCCGGTGACGGAATTCGGGAGAGCAAGCGTACTGAGATTCTCGCAGCTCTGAAATGCCGTGCCGATATACATGACACCGTACTCAAAATTGACGGAGTGAATGCTGGATTTGTAGTTTTCCCAGGGCTCGCTGCCCTTTGGGTAATCTGCCATATCGCCGGAGCCGGAGATCATGACCGTGCCGCTGCGGTCGAGCGTCCATGTCAGATTGTCGCCCTCCTTGCCGCATGCGCCGAATGCGAGATACGGGCTGGTGGTTGTTTCGGTGGTGGTTGTTGCGGTCGTGGTGGTTGTTGTGGTCGTGGTTGTGGTGGTCGTGGCGGTCGTAGTGGTCGTGCGCGGGATGCTCGGTTCCCCCTGATCGACCTTGATCACGCCGTTCTCGATCCAGTAGGACAGCGGGTTGCTGCTGCGGTCGAGGAACCGGTCAACCTTGATCTTCAGGGTGTATTCTGTTCCGAATGCGGCGTCTGCCGGCACCTTGATATAGAATGTGCCGAGTGCGCCGTTTTCGCGGGAATTTTTCGCTTCCGGATTGGTCAGTGTAAAGCTGAGCTTTCGGGTCGAGGTGTTCATGGAATTCTCGGCCGTCCAGCCCGAAAAGAGGCGCCCGACCTCAAATTTCGGTACTGCGGCGTCATTTCCTGTGACCGGCGTCAGTCCGGCGGGGTAATTGATGGTCGCGCCGACGGACGCAAAGCCCTCATTGTTGTTGATGCTGACTGTGACCGGCACGGTCTCGCCGGCTGCCGCATGAATGGTATCGGCATAGATGCCGGCTACCTCCTCATTCGGTGCATTGGAGTCGATCTGATAGGCCTGCACAGCGGGAAATCCCTGTTCCGGCAGACCTGCGAGTACCATGCAGACGGCTAACCCGCCTGCTGCGATCTTTTGTAAGAGCTTCATGTTTTTAGATTCCTCCCCTGAAATCAAACAAACGGCATTTTTTGCCGCATATACTTTCATTATAACACAGATTGAAAGTGCTGTCAATTCTCTATATGAAAGTTCACAATTTGACATGTCCGCTCTTGCATATTCACCAAAATCGGATGAGCCAGCCGCTGAAAACATGCGGAAATCTATAAACCAAAACTGTTCAGGCGAATGATTAAGCAAAGAAGATCCCCCGACGGATCGGGGGATCTGATCTCAGGATTCCATATCATCGGCGGGCTTGGAATCTGCCTCCTGCGATGATTTCAATGTCTCATTGATGGATTCGACCACCTTTGTGATATCGGCGATCGAGTTGTTGATGATGACGGAGCTCTCGTTTGTGGTGTTCACATTATCATTGAGCTCACTGAAGGCGTCGATCGTTGTTTCGAGAATGCCGACAAGCTGCTGCACGCTGTCCGCATCCATTGTTTCGCGGCTGTTGCAGAATGCGACGACATTTTTCAGCAGGTCATTGACGACGGTCACGCGCTCGCTTGTTGCGTCGGTCGATTCACCGATCGTACCCATATTTTCGGAGATCGTTCCGATCTCGCTGTGCAGCTTTTCGGAGAGCTCAAGGCATTCATCGGTGATCTCACTGAGGCGCTCATGCTGCTCCTGAAGCAGACTGTGCCGCGCCACCAGCACCGACTTCGCATGAACCAGACAGTTATCCGGCGTATTCAGCCCGCGGTAGATCGCTGTTGCCATCTCGCGGCAGGACTTATATCCGCATGCGTGGCAGTTGTAATTCCGGTCTGCCTCGGTGTGCATGCCCATAGATTCAAAGATCGGCTCAAGCTGTGCATCGGTCGGCATGGGCGTCGGCATGCTCGGCTTGTAGGTGCGGATGAAATCTGCCAGATTCAGCTCCTCATCGAACCGTTTGAACAGCTTGTCCTCAGAGCCGCGGAACATACCGCCGGAGGTCTTGCGGCGGCTTTTGGCTTCGCGCTCGACATCGCGCATGATCACGTTCACATCGAACACGGTCTGATCGGAGCCTGTGCCCGGGCCGATGTTGCAGCCGAATTCGCAGGAGAGCACATCGAACACCTCCGGGTGCTTGTTCTCGGGCATCCGCGCATACATATCAAGCTCGGCATAGACCTTGTGAACGCCCTCAGAGGTCGAGATGTTCAGCTCGGGGTTATGGAGCCAGAGGTTATCGCGGAGCCCGCCCGGCCGCGGATAGATGCCGCCGAACAGTCCCTGCTGCTCGTCGAACTTGTATTCGTAATTGTCAACAGGATTGGTCGGGATACGGATGCCGTTGCGGTCGAAATACTCCATGAGCTTTTTGAAGGTGACGTTGAATTCGACCAGACCGGTCTCCTCAAACTCATTCTTTGCAGCGATGCACGGCGAGAGCATTGCGATCTTGTTGGTGCGCCGCAGATAGTTCTTGATATAGGTCACGCCGCAGCAGACGGGGCTGTGGATCCGGGAGAGGTTGGTCAGCAGCTTGGGCTGATACTTCTCGATGTAGTTGACGATCGCGGAGCACGGCTGCGTGATGAGATTATTGCCCGGGTTCTGTTCGATCGCACGCAGATGCGCCCAGGTGCAGATGTCAGCGCCGAACGCGACATCATAGATGAAACATCCCTTTCCGCGGAACCAGTCGAGAATGCCCTTCCATTTGGTCGGAAAAGCACTCTTGATCGCGGGGGAGACCATAATGATGAGCTTTTCCGTGCGCAGGGCGGACATTGCCTCCTCGGTGTCATCAATATAGTCTCTTGCGCCGTGATGGCACTGCCGGACACATTCGCCGCAGGCAATACAGCGCTCAGGGTTGACGGATGTGATAAAGCGGCCGTCGTCGAGTGCGATCGTGCGGTTTGCCTCAGGCGCCGGACATGAGCGGACGCACGCATTGCATCCGACACATTTTTCAGGTTTTACGATAATTACTTCATTCATGTTATTACCTCATATACGACTCAAATCATTCGGCAGACGGGAAATGCCTGCGCACAAAGCGGTTATTTTCTCGGCTTCTTCAGTGCTGCGGCCTGTGCTGCAAGTGCTGCAAGATCGGGTGCGGCGCTGACATTGTTTTTCTTGCCTTCCGGACGGTTTTCGCCCTTATGCTTCTTTCCGCTGCCGAGTGAATCGGCCATCTGGCGGAGTTTATCCAGGTCACTGTCATGATCCTGTCCGGGCTCTGCTGCGGGAGCGGGAGCCGCGGCTTCGGGTTCTGCCGGCTTTTCTGCTGCGGGCTCGCCGTTATATTCGTGGATGACCTCCTGATAGACCGGCTCCTCGGGGAATTCCGGCATAACCGTTTCGGGCATGCGGAACACCGGCACGCCGCCGGCCGTGAGCTTTGCCTCGGCCTCAGCGAGCAGCTTTGCGGAATCCGTCAGGGATGTAAGGCCGCTGCTCCGGAATTTTTCGAGCATCTCCTGAAGCGCAGTCACCTCACTGTTCAGCTTCTGCACATCCCCCAGAACGGCTGCACGGAGATTATCCGAAGCGGCTTCCATCTGTGCGGATTTATTCTCGGCACCCGCGAGTGTTTCGGCGCTCTGCACCTCTGCGTCATAGATGATCTTCTTTGCGGAATTATTCGCATCCGCGACAATATTGTCGGCGAGCTTCTGCGAATTTGCCTCGAGCTCGGCGGCTTCCTTTTTCGCATTTTCGACCAGCAGGTTTGCGGATTTCTGTGCTTCGATGAACACAGCGCTGAGTGCGGCGGCATCATTCGGGGATTCCAGTGCGATGAGCCGCTGATTTTTCTCGGCAAGCTCGTCCTGAAGTGACGCGATCTGCGCCTTCAGGTCTGCGATCTCCTGATCGCGTGCGCGGAGGTCTTCCTCGACGACCCTGATCTTCTTGGACACAGCCTCGTGCTGCACCTGTACCTGTGTCAGCTTTGCACGTTCTGAGGCGAGGATTCCTTCGGCAGCGGTTTCAGCATTTGCACCCTTCCGCAGCTCTGCGAGCAGCAGCTTGTTTTCGCGCAGCTCATTTTTCAGGCTGAAGAGCTGCGAGGTCAGATACTCAAACCGCTTTTCGACCCCTGCGCGCTCGTACCCGCCGAACAGCACTGTTTTTAAGAATCTTGATTCCGACATTACAGTAGTCCTCCTAAATCAATCATGTCATTTATCGTGTATCATTTCACGCATTCTGCTGTTCCGACTGCGATGATACTCACGGTGCGGGGCAGACAAAATAAATACAACTATATTATACAGCATAATATGTGAAATGTCAATATATTTTTATCGAAATCATCCGATCATTTCTGTTCATTCCTGTTCACTTACCAGCGGTTCTCGGAATCTGCGAGCAGTCGCTGAACCTCCTCATTCCAGTAAACGCCGATGTCAAAAAGGACATCAGCCTGTCTGCGGGTGATATGTCCGAGCAGTGCGAAAACGTACTGCCGGTGCTGCCGTTCGGTTCCGTCCCATGAATCAATGACCTTGATCCAGCCGGCGCGTTCCAGGGCCCGTTCGGGGAACCGTGCGTGCGGGAAGAACTGTTTTGCGAGCTTTTCCGCGCATTTCGCATGCCCGGTGTAGCTACATGAATAGGTGTCGCCGTCCGGCGAGATCCAGCCGAGCTTAAAATTCGGCATATTTTTGAAGAACATTTCCTCAAGCGTGAGAGGGTCATTCGATTCTGATTCGATCACTTTCGTGAATCCGGGGTCGCGCTCTGAGAAACGGAAGTAGCCGCCTCTGCCGTCGAGCACAACAGGGAGCGTTTCCGGCGGAATCCCGGCAAAGGGTGTTCCGGCGAGTGCTTCGATCGTATCGCAGTAGCGATAGCAATAATAGCCTGTTTCCGCACGGTACACAGCAAATTTTTTCATGGTAACACCGTCCGTATTTAATTTTGTCACTGCATAGCTTAAGTATTCTAACAATATAATACGCCAAATGGACAACTGCCGGGGATTTGTTTCCCCGACAGTTGCCCGGACTTGCTGTGATGTGCGTCAGGTCAGCCCTGTGCGCATGGATTGCCTTCAGATCAGATGTTCATGACCTGGTGAATCTGGCCGCCGCCCTGTCTCTTGGCATTGCGCATTGCATTGTCCATCTTGACGAGCAGCGAGTTGACGTTCAGGCAGTCGCCCGCAACATAGTGGTATGTACTTGCGGAGACCGAGAGCTGAACGGTCAGGTTAAAGACCGTGTAGGGGCTCGACATGGCCGCTGCGATTCCCTCGACATAGTGCAGCGCCTGCGAGTCGGAAACTTCTCTGTTGAACACGGCGCAGAATTCGTTGCCGGTGATATTGTAGAGCTCTGCGTGCTGACCGAATTCGGTTCTGAGCCGCTCTGCGACCAGAGACAGATATTCGTCGCCGAAGTCATAGCCGTACATATCGTTGATGCTGCGGAAGTTGTCCATATCGAAGACCGCGATATTGAACTGCTCGTTTGCAAGTCTGTCTGCGAGATCCTGGTCGAGCGCATAGCGGTTCTTCATACCGGTCAGAATGTTGGTGACAGCGATGTCCTCCATCTTCTCGCGGGAGCGCATGAGCTTGGAGGATGCCTCTGCGAACTGTGCGTTCTTGCGGTCGATTTCCTCGTTTGCACGCCTGGTGTAGCGGGCGATGAAGAACAGGGTCAGCTCACCGGCGATGAGGATCAGACCCATGACGCCGATGGTGAAGTACAGGATGCGGACGGAGCGCTCAGCCTGCCTGTCAGCGGCTGCGGTACCGATCGAGATTGCAGCGATCATCATACGCTCAGCGGAGTTCTGCACCGGCTGGATTTCCTGCGTGTAGATATCCGGGATCTGATCGTAGAACTGTTCGAGATTCTGAAGACCCTCGACATACGCATCCGAGCCGGGCTCTGCGTAAGCGGGGCTGCCTTCCGTCAGGAACGCAGTGAGGCTGTTCAGTCTGTCCTGATATTCAAACATTTTGTTGTGGTAAGCGTTCACATATGCACGCGCATGCTGGAAACGCTTGTATGCCTGTCCGTCATGCTCGCCGAGCTTCTCATACTCATTGAGCTCATAGTCGATCGTTTCAAAGTGGCTGTGGATCTCCGCCATTTTTCCGCGCAGGCTGCCGATCTTGCTCTGAATGGTCGGGCCGTCGCCGACGCCGCCGACGATACGGAGCACTGCTGCGTTCGCAGCGTTCAGGTGACCGTCTGCCGTATTGATGTGATGCATCTCTGCCGATGTCATTGTAAAGGTATCTCTTGTGTCCTTATAAGTATAGTAAACGAATACCATGTTGAGAACCGAGATCAGTGCAAGAGCGAGCATCGCGAACAGAAACGGGCGGCTGCTGTATGCTTTTTTCTTTTCATTGACTGCCATTGTCGTACCCTCCTATCATTGATCCTTTTTTTCTGCTTCCGTATCATACATGTACGGATTCAGCAGAAGCTGGATGTCTGGCTTGTCGATGTTGTCGGAGGTAACGTACATCGCGCCGGTATCAACGCTTGGCGGGATCGTCGGCTTGCGGTCAGGGTTGTCGCTCTTCGCGATCGTATCGAGGTCGGAGAGGTACTGGCCGCTGTAGAAAATGCCGAAGTAGCCCATGTTATAGGGGCTCTGGAGCATTGTTCCGGTCAGAACGCCGGCACGGAGGTCGTCGATCTCCTGCTGGTTGGAGTTGAAGCCGATGACAGAGATCTTGCCCTCCATATTTGCTTCCTTGACAGCCATGCAGACGCCGACGGTCGAGTTCTCGTTGGTTGCATACAGCACCTTGACCTCCGGATGCTTCTTGATGATCTCGGCGGCCATTTCCTGCGCATCAATCCGGGTACCGTTGCAGTAGACGGTTTCGGCGATGAAGTCAGCCTGAGGAGCGCCCGCACCCTGCGGGCCGCCCTGACCTGCCGGAGCGCCTGCGCCCTGCTGACCCTGCGGGCCGCCCAGGCCTGCCGGAGCACCTTCGCCCTGCTGGCCCTGCTGACCCTGCTGGCCCTGCTGGCCTGCCGGAGCGCCTTCGCCCTGCTGACCCTGCTGGCCGTCCAGGCCTGCCGGAGCGCCTTCGCCCTGCTGACCCTCCTGACCTTCTTGGCCTTCCTGGCCTTCCTGATCGTCTTCATCCTGCTCGTCCCCGCCGCCGTTCTGAGCCTTCTGAGCCTTCTGAGCAGCCTCCTGCGCAGCCTTGGCCTGTGCCTGTGCTGCCATGATGCCGTTCAGGCTGCGCTGGAAGCCAAGGACACGTTCCTGCGCAGATGATGCGGATTCGGAGTGACATACGATCGCGGCCTTTGCATCGGGTCCCGCAGCCATCAGAAGCTCAGCGGCCTCACGCGCAGCGATCGAGCCAGCAGAGGTATTCGCGGTGCCGATATAGGAAACGCGGTTTTCAAAGTTTGTGACATCGGCATCAATCGTGAAGATCTTGATGCCGGCATTGTACGCATCGCTCAGCTTGTCATTCAGAGCGGTTGCGTGGTCGGGCGCAATGCAGATCGCATCGTATTTGCCCTCGATCGCCTTGTCGATCAGATCGGCCTGCTCGCTGGTTTTGGTGATATCCGCAGATGCATCGTAGGTCACCTCGTAGCCAAGCTCCTCGGCAGCGTCCATCGCACCGGCCTCAAGGTCATTCCAGAACTGCATGTTCTGTGTCTGGCCTATGACATAGATTTTGTACTTTTTACGGCCGTCGCTGGATCCGCATCCGGAAAGCGAAAGCAGGGCAGTAACAGCCGCGACGCCGCAGGCTGCCATTCGCTTTAGTTTTCCTGTTCTCATTGTAAATGATTCCTCCCTGAAAAATAAAATCAATGAATCCGGACAGAGCAATAATGCTGCATCTTCATTCATTTATTTATTATAATAGCACAAAAGTATTAAAATTTCAAGACATAGGTGCTTATAGGCATGCCAATCTTTTTTTTGCGTTTTTGTGCAGATTGCACATTTGAGAGGCTGTATATCATTTCCGGACCCGCCCGCGAGCCGGCCGCGCTGTGCCGGAAAATGCCGGAAAATCGCCTGTTTTCAGGCAATATCTGATTTTGCCGGTGTATGCGGCCTGAGGCGTTACGTCACCATTCTCCGCCGTTTGATTACTTGACAATGGAAAAAAAACATGATATAATGGCTTTTAAGGTGTATCAGCAGGAGAAGTATGCCGCTCCGTCCTGCCATATACCCAGACTGAAGTCAGGAGAGTAAGACTATGCAGTGTGAGAAGTGCCACGCAGAGCTTCAGCCGAACAGCATTTCCTGTCCGGCATGCGGAGCCCCTGTTGTTCAGAACATCGAAGGATTTGAAAACACCAAACAAATTCAGCTTCAGCTCAAGGCAATGATCAAGGAGCACAAGGATTCTCTGTTTTTTGAGCATGAGGGCGACCTCATTTTTGATAATCAGAAATTCACGGCCCTGCTGACAGACTATATCCCGGACTACGAAAAGGAATGCAAGCTGCTGCGCAGCATGGTCAATGACAACCTGCTCGGGGTGCTGCTCTCGGAAAAGCAGAATCACGAAATGGCCGTCACCAAGGCCAAGAGCGTCATGCTCGGCGAAAAATTCCTCTCCGAAAATGCAGCAGAATTCGTGCTGGCCTGCCTGACCTTCATGCTCGGCTGGCCGTATGATTCTCCGATGCGCGTCAAGGATCAGTCCGAGCTGGATAAGGAAAAGGCAGAGCAGGAGGAGCGCCGCAGAGTCGTCCGCGTCGATGACGATGTGTTCAGCCGCGCCGCTGCTTCCAAATACCGCATTCTTGCCCGCAATATCGTCATACCCGACGGCTGCACCAAGATCGAGGATTTCTGCTTCGACGGCTTCGGCAATATCCGCACCGTACAGCTCCCGGAATCGCTCCTTGCGATCGGTGAGTATGCATTCTCAAACTGCAAGCACCTGCGTATGATCGAGCTGCCGGATTCGCTCCGCCTCATCGGCCAGGCCGCCTTCAGTCAGTGCGAAAAGCTCGCAAGCATCAAGCTGCCAAGGGGCATCATGGAGATCAGCGACAGCACGTTCTCCTTCTGCAAGAGCCTTGAGATCGTTGAGATCCCCGAGACTGTCAGCAGCATCGGTGAGCAGGCCTTCGCAGGCTGCGAAAAGCTGCGGAAGCTGACCCTCCCCAAGAGCGTCAAGTTCATCGACAAGAATGCATTTGCGTACTGCCCGCGCCTGACGATCCGCTGCATCGAAAATTCCTATGTCTATAAATATTGCCTGAGTAACGCGATCCCCTGGGAGACTTACTCGGGAAGCACCGGCGAATGATTCCAAAGTGCCGGAAATCCCTGTATTTTGAGATCCCGTCATTTTATCTTTATCTTTCATGATGACACCTTATGATCTAATTTCTCTGGAGGGGGAGGAACAATTCACATGATAGAGCTTGCAATCGGTCAGGAAGTCGAAATGGAGTACGGCGGCCGTGCTCAGGTCCTCGGCGTGATCGGAAGCGGCGGTCAGGGTACTGTCTATGTCGTTCGCTATAACGGCATGAAATGGGCGCTGAAGTGGTACGATGTCGATAAGATCCGCAATCCCAAGGCATTCCGCACCAATATCAAGAACAATATCAGCGACGGCCCGCCGAGCAATAAGTTTCTGTGGCCGAAGTATCTGACCAAGGAAAATTCCGACGGCACGTTCGGATATCTCATGGAGCTGAAGCCTGACAGCTTTGATTCCTTCGTCGATATCCTCAATACCTATAAGCTGACTGTTGATCCCTTTACCGGCCGTTCCTCCAAGAAGCCGGTGCGGTTCTCCAGCCTCTATGCAATGGTCACTGCCGTTATCAATATCGTCAATGCCTTCCGGCAGCTCCACCGCGCCGGCAAGAGCTATCAGGACCTCAACGACGGCGGCTTCTTCATCAATGTCGATACCGGCGCCGTGCTCGTCTGCGACTGCGACAACATCGCACCGGACGGCAATAACTTCGGCATCGGCGGAAAGCCCGGCTATATGGCCCCGGAGGTCGTCCGCGGCGTCGCAAAGCCGAATGTCCAGACGGATAAGTATTCGCTGGCAGTCGTGCTCTTTAAGCTCCTGTTCCGCGGCGATCCGATGGAGGGCGAAAAGGTCGTCAAGGACGTCTGCCTGACGGAATCCTCCGAGCTCAAGCATTACGGCCAGAATGCCGTCTTTGTCTATGACCCGGATGACGCCAGCAACCGCCCTGTCCGCGGCATTCACGACAATGTCATCAAGTTCTGGCGCATCTACCCGGATTACATCAAGGAAGCGTTCATCCGCTCCTTTACCTCCGGAATCCTGGAGCCGAGCAAGCGTATCATCGAAAATGAATGGCAGAAGCTGTTTATCCGCCTCCGCTCCGAGATCATTCAGTGCGGCTGCGGCAGAACCAATTTCTGCTCGATGTTCGAGCGCCCGGATATCAAGACCTTCAAATGCCCAAAGTGCGGCTCCATTTTCGGAACGCTGAAATTCAGCAACCGCAATTACCGCACACCGCTCTACCTCGGCAGCGTGTTCTATGAGTGCGAGATTGATCCCGATTCCGAGGACTTCCAGACAGTTGCCGGTGAGCTGGTCGAAAACCGCTTAAAGCCCGGCGTGCTCGGCTTCAAGAATACCTCGACCAAAACATGGCGCGCAAAAATGCCTGACGGTGACTTCTATGACATTCCCCCCGGCAAGGGCTTCCCCGTCTGGCAGGGACTGCAAATTGACTTCGGTGAGGTCACGGCGACACTGTGATCCGCCCCGATACCGCATATCATGAAAGGGAGTATCAATTATGAGCAAAGAAAAAAAGAAGGCTCCGACTGCCAATACTGCACCGGAAACCAAAGCCGCAGAGGCGGTCAAGGCTGCTGCGATGGAGGAAACCGCTGCGGCTGCCGATCCGCTGGATTTTGATGACGATGATCCGCTGAGCGCGACCAGTGTCTCCAAAAAGTCGCTCGTCATTTTCTTCCTGATCGACACCTCCGGCAGTATGAAGGGCAAGAAAATGGGTGAGCTGAACACGGTCATGGAGGAGCTGATTCCTGAGATCCGCCGCGTGGGTGAAGCGGATACGGATGTCAAGATCGCTGTCCTGACCTTCGGTACACAGGTTCGCTGGATGTACTCCGAGCCGATCCCGATCGAGGACTTTGAGTGGGCTCGCCTCCGTGCCGACGGCGTGACCAGCATGGGCGAAGCGTTCAAGGAGCTCTCTGCGAGAATGTCCCGCAACAGCTTCCTGAATTCCCCGTCGCTGTCCTTCGCGCCGGTCATCTTCCTGATGACGGACGGCTATCCCTCCGATGACTATAAGCCGGCTCTTGCCGAGCTTCAGCAGAATAGCTGGTATAAGTTCGGCCTGAAGGCTGCGCTGGGCATCGGCAATGAGGCGAATGACGATATGCTCGCAGAGTTTACCGGCTCTGAGGATACTGTCGTGCATGCGTATTCCGGCGGCCAGCTCGCGCAGATGATCAAGATCATCGCCGTCACCTCTGCACAGATCGGCAGCAAGAGTATGACGCTCTCTGACGACACGAACCATGAGCTCTCCGCTGAAGAGGTCCGTGCCGCAAAGCAGAAGCTGCTCGGACAGCAGATCCAGGATTCCATGACGAATCTCGGCGACGCAGATGCAGTCTCCTTCGATACGGGCTGGTAATCTGTTCGCATACCCCATATCACTAATTCAGAAGGAGGCCTGATCACGATGTTCGGCGGATTCAGCAATTCCGTGAGAGGCGCAAGCCATGAGGCAAGCGGGCTTGTCTGTCAGGATCATTCCGCATATGAAGTCCATGAGCACTATGCGATTGCCGTCATCGCAGACGGACACGGCAGCAAAAAATATTTCAGAAGTCATCTTGGGTCGGAATTTGCCGTGAAAGCGGCTCTGGAGACTGTTCAGCGCTTCTATACGGATCATGAGAAGTTTGAGAGCAGTTTCCCTGAGCATCACAAGCTGATTCTCAAGAATATCGAAAAGCAGATGATCGTCAACTGGAATGCCAGAGTGCGGCAGCATCTCGAAAGCAATCCGGTTAGCAGGGACGAAATGAAAAAGTTTACCACGGAGGAGTTCAAGAAGATTCAGCCGGAATCCTACTACGGCACAACGCTTGTCGTTGCGGTCGCAGGCAGGGATTTCACCTTCGGCGTGCAGATCGGCGACGGCAGCCTTGTAGCGCTGTTCGATGACGGTGAGCCTGTCATGCCGATGAACTACGACGAATCCGCACCGGCCAATATGACCGCCTCCATGTGCAACAGCAATGCAGCCTCCATGTTCAACAGCTTCTATGTCCCGAACAAAAAGCTGCTTGCAATCTTTACTTCATCTGACGGGCTGTTTACTTCTTTTTCCAATGAGGACGATTTTCTGGAATACCATATGATCGTCACCAGTCAGCTCAGCAATCTGGATACATTCGAGAATTCTATCCGCAAAAACATGGAAAAGCGCTCACATTTCGGTACAGAGGACGATATTTCGCTCGCCTGTGTGTTTGATATCGAGCGCGTCAAAAACAGCACAGAGATGCTCCGGAAAAAGGTAGAGGAGCACCGTGCGTCAGCGGCAGACCGAAAAAAGAAAAGGCTCGCTGCACTGCGGAATGATATTGCAGTGGCCGACTGAATTTCTGACTATTTACAGGAAGGGATTGTTTTATTTATGGAAATTACAAAGCTGTTCAGCACGGCAAAGGACTATGCAGAGCAGATCCGTCAGGCCTTTCCGGGCGTCAATACGATCCCGGATGCGCAGATCACTCTGATTGCCGATGCAAAGGATGAGATCGTCACCGGCTATACCGGCGTGACGGTCATTGACGGGATCGCGGAGACAGTCAGCTCCGCCAGACTCGCACTGCTGGCAATGTCCCCCGATACCGCAGCAAAGCAGATGCTGACGCTGCATGTCGCAGAGGGCTATGCCGTTCGCCCGGATGCCGAAACGCTCCAGCTTCTTCAGTCGCTGAATCCGGAGAACGCGGCGTGTGAGATCATCCTTTCCCCGACTGAAACAGTCCCCGCATCGGAGGCTGAAGCTGCATCGGATATTCCTGCTGCACCGGCTTCCGGAGAAAATGATTTCCTGAGCGGCTTTGATGATCCGATCACAGCGCCGAAGCCCGCTGCAAAGCCGCTCGGCGCACCTGCCGAATTTGCTGACGGCTTTGAGATCGAAGAAAGCAATCCGTTCTTTGATGCAGGCGGCTCGGATATGCCTGCTGCACAGACCATTGAGCCGGAACCCGCACCGGCATTTGCACCGCAGCCCGGCTTTGGCGGCACTGTGCCGCACGGCGGTTATCCGCAGCAGGGCGGCTATCCCCAGCAGGGTGGGTATCCCCCGCAGGGCGGCTATCCGCAGCAGGGGGGCTATCCCCAGCAGGGCGGCTACCCGCAGCAGGGCGGCTACCCGCAGCAGGGCGGCTATCCCCAGCAGGGCGGCTACCCGCAGCAGGGCGGCTATCCCATGCAGGGCGGGTATCCTATGCAGGGCGGCTATCCGCAGCAGGGTGGGTATCCCCCGCAGGGCGGTTATCCGCAGCAGGGCGGCTTCGGCAGCAGTGCCGTGCATTCCGGATATCTGAGCCCGCAGAACGCTTCACCTTATCCGCAGAATCCTGTCGTGACATCCAGACCGCTGCACTCTGCGCCGCTTCCGCAGCAGAGCATGTATCAGCAGTCGAGCGTGATGGTCTCGCAGAATCTCGCCTCGAACGGCGGCACCTTCAAAAACCGCCTTGCGAGCTTTATGAACGACGATGAGGCAGCAGCAGCAGATGCCGCTGAGGAGGCCGAGACCGGTCTGAGCAAGGAGGATATGCTCAGAAAGGCCAAGGAGCGCAAGAAGGTTGCGAAAAACAACTTCGGCTTCAGAAAAGGCTGATAGACAAAGCAAAGCCCCCGCTGAACGGCTGTTCGGCGGGGGTTTTTATGATTGGGTTCAGAGCTTGGAATAACCGAAGCTGTTGATCAGCGCATCGACCTTGATGCCGTTTTTGCACATCGGGCATTCGTTGGCAAGGAAGTTGTCGTAGTGCGGCAGATCCTTGTCAGTGAACAGTGCCTTGACCTCAATGCCTGCGATCTGTTCGATCGCGGAGAAGATCGCGCCGACCGCGACGAGCTCGCCGCTGTAATACTGGAGGCAGTCGATCGCACGGTTGATGCTCTTTCCGGTAGAGGCAGAGCTGATGAGCAGCAGAACCTTCTTGCCCCAGATCTTTTTCTGCGTATTATCGCGGAAAATCATCTGATTTACGGCGTTGAGCTCCGGAGTGATCAGGTTGATGTCCTTCCCCTGATTGATGCCGTTTTGGGAGAGTGCCTCTGAGAGAAAGGCGCCGAGGATCTCAGTTCCCTCAAGGCAGATGATGGTATCGACATAGTTGCCGGCGAACTCACGGCTCAGCTCAGCGGCGGATTCCTTCGCCATTTTCGTGCTGGTCTTGATCGACGTCATATCGACATAATAATTGACATGCGAGTGGTTGGTCGCATAGTGGCCGGGAATAATGCCGATGGAAATGCGGTTGTTCTTCTTCGCTGTAATGTTTTGAACTCTGTCTTCCATAATTTACAATCAAACCTCCTGCAAGCGGGGCAGCGCCCGCCTCAAATTTCTCTTGTATTATAACATATTCCCGTGAAAAAATCAATAGGCGCACGGGAATAAACTCTGCGGCTGCGTTTATTTTGCAGAAAAGAGCCCGTATTTCGGGTCGGAAATACGGGCAGAGCGCAAATCTCCTCAATCTCTCCTGATATACTGCGTGTTGTTCAGGTAAATGATATCGCCGTCGTGCGAGAACGAGTAATTGATCGTCTGTGCGCCGAGCAGCGGGATATTGTATGTGACAGCGAGGCTGCTGCCGTTGATCTGATAGGTTCCGCTGACGTTGAGGCCGAGCGTGTTCATGGTGATGTTTTTGTCATCGACAAAGGTGACGGAACCGACGCCGTAGGTGTCGTAGTAGGTGCCGGTGAGCTTGTTCTGTTCCTTGTTGATATAGCGGACGACAAAGAACATGATGCCGCCGACGAGTGCCAGAACGATGACCCACGCGATGATCGTTGTCCCGATGTCGGATTTCGGTTTTTGCTGCGGTGCCGGTGCGCTTCCGGCCGGATCGGAAGGTGCAAATTGCTGCATAGAAACCTCCTTTATTCTGACTGACGGACTTCAGCTTTCACTGTCTGCCTTTGCACCGCCGGCGGTATCGCCCTTGCGGTCATAGACACTGAAACTGCATGTATTATCCTCCTGATACTGATTCTGCTGGAACCAGCCGGGCTCATCCATTGCGGGATAGAGCACAACCTTCTCCGCGAGCTCTCGGTATGCGCCGTTCGGATTCTTCGGATTCTTCAGCTCTGCGAACATCATAATAAACGGAGTGACATCGTCGTCACAGTCGATCGACATGAGAAAATTCGCCGGGTCTGCATAGAACGCGGCCTGATTGCCGTACAAGACCTTGGAACAGATCTTGCCGCTGTGCTCTTTCTCCTTGAGCCAGAAATTCATGCTGACCGGAGACTGCGGCGTTACATGCCAGTCCTCCAGCTTGTTTTTCACATGCAGCTTGCCCACGGAGATGTACAGATCTGTCATTTCGGTTGAGAACACATCAAAGAGCTCTTTGTCAGATTTATAGATTGATTCCGGCCCGTACATATCATTGAAGACCTTGTGCAGATGCCAGTCCTCAATCGTATACGGTATTTCGCCGGAGCATCCGAGATCCGCCCACGCCGATTCGATCAGTTCCTTGTCTGATGCCGGAATCCACGGAGAGCATGTGACGTCGTAATCAAACTGATATCCGTCCTTTGTCTCATAGTCATAGTGCAGTGTCGAATACGAAAAATCCGAAAGCGAGGAAATATCAACTGCCGGCTTCTTGTTCTTGGCAACCCCGCCGTCATCCTTGCCGCAGGCAGACATACCCGCCGCCAGACAGACTGACAGACCAAGTGCTGTGATTTTCCTGATTTGCAAAGGAAATCACCCCTTTCATTCTTTTTATCTATTATAGCATAATCCGACAAAAAAAGCACCACACAAAAGGGTAGTATTGTTTATAAAATTCGCAAACTCAGCTTTGCAGTCTCACTGTAGATTGATTCTGACTGCGTCCATTTCACTTTTTTTTGGGGCTAATAAAGATTTGGGTGGATTCTCGCACAAAAAAGGTGGGTTAGAACGGTTAAGGCAATACCGCACAGAGCTGGTGGTGCAGATGCGCAGTCAGATTTTTCGTCAGATTGTATA
>CAMNJD010000347.1 GCA_946540705.1 uncultured Ruminococcus sp.
CACCCGCCCATCTGCTCCATGAGTGTACGGGCGATCGAAAGACCCAGACCGGTCGCATAATTTGCTGTCTCGACGGTATAAAACCGGTCAAATAGCTGTGCGATTTGCACCGGATCCAAAGCGGGTGCAGAATTGCGAAAGATCACGGTACCGTCATCTTCAAGCGATATTTGCAGATCACCGCTGCTGTACTTGACCGCATTATTCAGCAGATTTGAGAATACCCGAGATAAGTCTTCACGGTTTGCTCGGCAGACGATCCGCTGTTCCGTAATCGAGATTTCCGGCGTGATGCCGCGCTCGGAGAGGGCAGGGTAGAAGCTGCTGATGCTTTCTGCCAGAAGCTGATTGATGAACACATCCTCTGTCCGGGCTTCGCGCTCATCACTGAGAATCACGGAATACCGAAACAACTCACCAATCAGATGCTTCATCATGTCTGTGCGCTCGGTCATGACCGCGAGATAACGCTGTTTGGCCTCGGGGTCGTCGGTTTTCTTCAGCAGATCGAGATAACCGCAGATCGCGGTGAGCGGTGTGCGCAGGTCGTGAGAAATATTTGAGACTGCGCGCGTTAATTCGGTATTGCCCTGATGATACAGCAAATGCTCCTCACGCAGAATGAGGAGCTGCTTGTTGACACAGTCTGCGAGCCGACATATGTCACGGTCTGTCGTTGAAATGCTGATAAGGGTATTGGTATCGGTTTGCAGCTTGTCGGCAAATTCTGTTTCGATCTCTCTTGCACCGCGCTTCATGCGGAAGAGCTTCCAGCAGAGAAGCAGGATCACAATGCCGGAGGCAAGCAGCAAACCATATACCATAATGAATACTCCTTAGGGCGTGTTGACACAAAGCCTAACACGCGTCTTTCTGGCTGATTTTGCCCCGTTCGTCGTTAAGGCAACACCGCACAAAGCCCGCCTGCGGATTTTTGCCTAGAACGGAACAAAATCATCTCAAAAATCCGCATATTATTTTAGTGTCAACACGCCCTAGTTCCTTTTGCTCATTCAGTCTCCGAAAAGCGTCTTTGCAGCGGCTTTCAGCTCACTGAGCGAGCAAATCGAGGCATCACAGGCATCGGGCTGACCGAAGCCGTAGGCAGCATGGATAAACGGCACACCGGCTTCCTTTGCCGCGTCGGCATCGCCCTGTGTGTCGCCGACATAGACGCAGTCTGTAATGCCCTGACGTTCCATGACAAGGCGGATGTTCTGCCCTTTTGACAGCCCGGTTCTGCCGGCGCTCTCGCTGTCACAGAACAGCTCTGAGAAGCCGCACTGATTCAGATAGACCCCGATATATCCGTCCTGACAGTTGCTCACGACGGCGAGTGCATATTCCTGCGCCAGTTCTGCGAGAATCTCACGCTCATGCGCAAAGATGCGTGCCGGGTGCGTTTGCAGGAATTCGATCTCGTGATCCATGCAGAGCCCCATAACCCGGAGCTGCTCCTCCTTCGGCAGTGCCGGCAGCATCATGGCTGCGATCACATCCATTGTTTTGCCCATATATTGATGCATGTCGTCTGTTGTGATACGTTCGGGGCGGTTTGCGAGGTGCTCCAGCGCATCGTTCCATGCCCATGTCACCTCTGCCGACGAATCCCAGAGCGTGCCGTCCAGATCGAATAAAATTGCCTTCTTCATTGGTTCCTCCGTTGTGTGATAAATTTTAATTCCAAGGGCGCTTTCTGCCTGTCCAGCCCTTTTCCTTCCAGTAGCGGACATCGGCAGGGTTGAAGCCGTTTTTCTGCATCATGCGCATGATAAAAAACATCGCCCTTGTTTTCAGACCGGGCTTTGCTTTGCCGTTCCGTTTTGTGATGCTGCGTGCGATCGCAGACGTTTTCTTCTCGATCGCACGGCGCTTTTTCGCGTTGATGCTGTTCCAGTCCGTCGCTGCAACGGCACAGCCGTACCGGTAGATTTTTGCAACGCCCCAGAAGAACAGGCTGTCCGCCATGTCCTTGTTCGTCGATTTCACACCGGCGCCTGCTGCGGTCGAAATGCACACGCCCTGCTTGCGGAACATTTTTTCTTCGGGGCGATGCGCCATCCAGCGCCAGCCGTAGTGGTCTAAAAACGCTTTCATCGCACCGGTCGCGTGACAGACATAAACCGGGCTTGCAAGGATGATGACATCTGCGGCGTCGATCGCCTTCGTGATCGGAGCGAGCCTTTGAAAATGCGGGCATTTTGTCTCGCTTTCCATGAAGCACTGTGTGCATCCGAGGCAGAATTCGCCGAAATCCCGCGGCAGGAAGAATTCTGTCAGCTCTCCGCCGAGCTTTTCCGCGATCCGGTGCGCGATCTGATAGGTTGAGCCCTTATGGCTCTGTCCGTGAATGATCACTGTTTTCATACTGATTGCTCCTGTGATTGCACATCGGGCAGCAGCGGCAGATGTTCCGCTTCCAGCCGGATGAAATAAACAAGCTGAAGCCATTGCGGCTCGCACGCCATGACCGGGCGCAGCTTTTCGAGGGTACGCTTGCCGGTTCTGCGGTCAAGCAGTGCAAACATGCGGACAAGTGCGTTCTCCGAGTTCCGGCTCTGTTCGATGCTCTGACTGTCGAATTTGGCAAAGGCGCGGTAGAAGTCAATCTGGAAGAATTCACCGTCATGCAGTGCTTTCATCGCAGCCGCATGCCATTTCCCTGCGCCGTCATCAGATTCCGGGGTACTGCCGTAATAATGATGCCACTGAAGCGTCATGCGCTCAAAATAGTTGCTTTTGAGGATCTCATTGCCGTCCAGCCGCAGCGCGACTCTGCCCTCATCGCCGTCGTGCATTTTGTGATAGTTCGTGACAAAATAGGTCAGGCGGCCGCGTAGGGATTCCGCGAGATATTCGGTTTCGAGCTTTTTGCGCATATAGGTGAATCGCTGCATACCCGGTTATTCCTCCGATATTGCATATTGTTCGTCCGTGATTTCTCTGATCACACTGCGCCCGCCGATCAGTTTGCAGACCAATACGGTGATGCCGGCCGCGCAGAGCAGTCCTGTGCTGACCGCAGCCCAGTCGCCGCCGGTCACGCCCGCGATATTATACAGTTCGTTGATCGCATCATGCAGCAGAATTGCAATCATCAACCCCTGCAAGCCCTGCCCGTACTGTATTTTTTTGTAGATCAGCACAGACAGTGCAATGTGAAAGCAGAGATTGCCGCCCGCGTTCAGAATGTGCATCAAACTGAGCGGGAGCCCTCTTTCCGCATAACCCTGCAAGTTTGTTATGATCTGTTCGGCACGTTCGGCGGATTTCCCGTCTGTGAAATAGGAAAGCCCCTCACTGTTGTATGTTGTGCCGTAACCGTATACGCGAAACGACTGAATCCCGCGGATGATGCATTCGAGGCCTCCGTGACCGATGCCGTAACAGACTGCCGCCGCAGAACAGTTGATGTCAGTGACCGGCAGCCGCATGGTGCCCCAGCGCCCGGCCTCCTCAAAGATGCAGACGGTGGCTGCTGCGAACAGTGCGCGGCTTGCGGGCGGAGCGGAAAAGAACAGCAGATTGACCGTGAGGTCATTGAACCGCGTCGCCAGAAAATAGGTGACAGCACCGGCGGTCAGCGGAAGCATGCGCAGAGCGCAGCAGCGGTACATCAGATAACAGGCGGCAAGCGGCAGCAGCAGACAGAGCAGTCCGGTCAGAAAATAACCGCACAGAGTTGATGTCGGAAATACGATCTCCGGTACAGGTGAGGGGAGTGATTCAAACACGGAGAACCTCCTTATTTTTGCAGCTCCTTGATTTTGTCGCGGAGATAGGCCGCATGCTCGAATTCAAGCAGCTTTGCTGCCTCCTTCATCTGTTCCGTCAGTTCTTTGATGAGTGCTTCGCGCTCCTGACGGTTCATCTGCTTATGCACTTTCTTCTCGGTTTTTTCCTTTGTGGAAATCTCCAGCACATCCCGCACATCCTTGATAATCGTCTGCGGGACGATGCCGTGCTCCTGATTGTACGCGATCTGAAGTGTGCGGCGGCGTTCGGTCTCGCGCAGTGCCCGCTCCATGCTGCCGGTGACTTCATCGGCATAGAGAATGACCTGACCGTGTGCGTTTCTTGCTGCGCGGCCGATTGTCTGAATGAGCGAGGTTTCCGAGCGCAGGAAGCCTTCCTTGTCCGCATCGAGGATCGCAACCAGAGAGACTTCCGGCAGATCAAGTCCCTCGCGCAGCAGGTTGATGCCGACCAGTACGTCAAATTCACCGAGGCGCAGGTCGCGGATGATCTCCATGCGCTCGACCGTATCGACATCGTGATGCAGATACCGCACCCGGACGTTCATGTTTGAGAGGAACTGTGTTAAGTCCTCCGCCATTTTCTTAGTCAGCGTGGTGATCAGTACGCGTTCATTGCGGTCAACGCGGGTGTTGATCTCAGAGAGCAGATCCTCGATCTGTCCGGTAACGGGTCTGACCGAGACTTCCGGGTCAACCAGTCCTGTCGGGCGGATGACCTGTTCGACGACTGTCTGTGTGAATTCCTTTTCGAGCTTGCCCGGCGTCGCACTGACATACAGCGCTTCATGGATCTTTGACTTGAACTCCTCGAAATTCAGCGGCCGGTTATCAAATGCACTGGGCAGACGGAAGCCGTATTCGACCAGCGTTTCCTTTCGCGCACGGTCGCCGGCATACATCGAGCCGACCTGCGGCAGCGTTACATGCGATTCATCCACGATCAGCAGGAAATCCTCCGGAAAGTGGTCGAGCAGTGTGAACGGCCGTGAGCCCGGTTCTCTGCGTTCCAGTACGCGGGAGTAGTTTTCCACGCCGCTGCACATGCCGATCTCCCGCAGCATCTCAATATCGTAATGTGTGCGCTGAGCAATGCGCTCTGCCTCGAGCGGCCGGTGATTTGCCTCGAAATAGGCAACACGCTCCGCCAGCTCCTCCTCAAGATCTTTGATTGCGTCCTCAAGCTGATCGCCGGATACGACATAGTGACTTGCAGGGAAGATGACTGCATGCCGCAGGACAGAGACAGTTTCGCCGGTGACAAGCGCGATCTCGCTGATGCGGTCAATCTCGTCCCCGAAGAACTCCACGCGCACGGCGTTTTCGGTCGTGTTGACCGGGCAGATGTCGATAACATCGCCGTGAACGCGGAACTTGCCGCGCTCCAGTGCAATGTCGTTGCGCTGATACTGGATGCGTACCAGCTCATCAATCAGCTCCTCGCGGGACATTTCCGCCCCGGGGCGCAGAGAAACAGACATGCCGCGGTATTCCTCCGGCGAGCCGAGCGAGTAGATGCACGAGACGGACGATACGATGATGACATCGCGCCGTTCAGCCAGCGCCATTGTCGCGGAATGCCGCAGACGGTCAATCTCGTCATTGATTGCGGAGTCCTTTTCGATATAGCTGTCAGTGCTCGGAATATAGGCCTCCGGCTGATAGTAGTCATAATATGACACAAAATATTCCACCGCGTTCTCCGGGAAGAATTCCTTGAATTCTGAGCAGAGCTGCGCGGCGAGAATCTTGTTATGAGCCAGAACGAGCGTCGGCTTGTTGCGTGCTGCGATCAGATTTGCCATGGTGAAGGTCTTGCCGGAGCCGGTGACGCCGAGCAGCACCTGCTGCTTTTTTCCGGCTTCATAGCCTTCGATGAGCTGTCGGATCGCTTTGGGCTGATCGCCGGCTGCGGGATAAGGGGCGTGCAGCCGGAACGGGATCTGTTCCATATCATGTACCTCCGGATCTGTTGTTACAGGCCAAGAAATGTGCCGCATTCGCGCATGGAGCTGTATTCGCCGTCGCCGACAATAATGTGATCGACGAGGTGAATCTCGCACTGCCGCAGAGCCGGAACGAGATAGCGCGTCGTGCTGATATCATCGCCGGATGCGACCGGAAGACCGTTTGGGTGGTTGTGAGCCAGAATGAGCAGATTGCTTGAATAAAGGATCGACGCCTCTGTCAGTTGTCGGACGGACAGGGCGGATGCATTGGGGTGTCCTTCGCTGAG
>CAMNJD010000348.1 GCA_946540705.1 uncultured Ruminococcus sp.
CAAGGCGCATCAGGTGCTCATCCGCTATGAGCCGGACGGCTCCGGCATCGAGGAAATCCACGATTTCGGTGTCGGTGCGGGTGTCTGCAAGCCGGTTTATCACCGCGGCTATCTGTGGTTCTCGGTACAGCTCCTGACCTACGGCGATGCGGTCGAGCATCCGATCTCGCACAAAAAGGATCTGTTTATCAACGGCGGCTATGAGATCTGGGGCTATGAACTGAAAACCGGCGAACTGGTGAAGGTCTACACCGGCATGGGCGACCCGACGCTCAATCATGTGGATGAGCGTCCGTTTGAAATGTTCGGCGCGGGAGATTACCTGTTCCTCAGTATGGGCAATCAGGACTGGGTTTCCGGCGGCGGCTACCGGAAGCTGAACCTGCTGACCGGCGAAATGACCGCGGCACCGGATCTTTGGTTATATAACGGGTTCAATGACAAATATGTGCTGAAATATATTGATCTGTCTCAGGAAAAGTCTGCAAATGTAGAGCAGACCGGCTGGTACCGCACCGACCTGATGACAGGCGAGAATACGCTCCTGCCGGAGCTTGCGTTCAACCGTGAGAGCCCGCATCTGTACGGCGATTACATCATCGTGGAGAAGTATCCCGAAAGCAACATGGAGTACAGGTATGGCAGAGATGACGAAGAAATCAAGCTGAGCCAGAAAAATAAATCGGAGTGCTCAGAAATCCGCATCTGCGATCTGGACGGCAAGGTGCTGGCAGAGGTTCCGATGCCGGAGGTCACGGGCTATCCGGATGACCTCGGTGTTACGGTCAGTGAGCATTTCAGCGCTGCCGCAGACGGTATGCTCTATGTCAATGTTAATGTCATCGACGCGAATCCGAGCTGGATGCTGGAAAGCCATGTGGTCTGCTGCCCGATTCAGGATATCATCGACGGCAAATGCGAATGGAAAAAGGCATATGAAACAAGCGAGGAAAAGGGCGCAAAGGAAAACTATGAGATCCGTCTGGCGCAGGAAAAGAAATATGAAAAGGAGCGCAAATGACCGCAGGCAACATGAAAGGGGTGTGATGCAAGATGCTGAAACAGGAAAATCTTGCGCTGTATGCGTTTCAGTCTTTCGGCGACAACGCACTGCGTGCGGCATATTGCTGCACAGGCAGCCGCACAGCCGCCGAGCAGACAGCAAAGGCTGTGTTCTGCATGCTGCGCCGCGACCCGCCGGCGCTCAAGGATGATGCCGCGCTGAAGGCATGGGTGCTTCGGAATGTGATTGAGCGCTGTGCGTCCGTCACGCAGAGCGAAAAGCCGGAGAACGATCTGCAAAAGCGGCTGGCTGATCTCCCGCCGCACTGCGCAGAGATCGGATATCTGCATGACTGCGAACGGTATTCCGTGGCGGAGATCGCGGAGCTGCTGTGCCGCTCAGAGCTTACTGTCACCGCACAGCTCGCAGACTGCCGCCGTGTGCTCGGCTCTGCAGAGGGGGATTGCGCATGAAACGGAACGATTACCGCCGCGCTGTCTCGCAGGTTCGCTGGACAGACGAAAAGCGGCGCAGAATTGAGGCAAAACTGAAGGCACTCCCGCAGGGCAAACCGATCGACGATGACGATGATGACGAGGCGGAAGGCTTTGTCGAGGTCTTTCGCATGGACAGAAAGCAGCTCAGAGCCCGGCAGCGCGAGATTGAGCGGGAGGAGCGCCGCAGCAGGATCATGGGACGCATCGGCCTTGTCGTGACCGCGGCTGGATTTGTCGCGGCGGTCGGGCTGTTCGGGACATTTGTATCCCGGACAAAACAGGAAAAGCCCGATGTGAAATTCGGCGAAATGGGCAGCTCCTACGGCCTGAACCTGACAGACGATACCGCAGACAGACATCCGACGCGCAGCTTTGTCGAGACACCGGACGGTTTTTTCGATCTCTCGTACAGGGATGATGCAGACAGCAGCGCGAACGGGCTGGTGCTGTATTATACGGATAACATCAGCGGTGAACGAAAACCGGTCTGTGTTCAGAAGAACTGTGACCACAGCGGCAGCCTGGACTGCACCGCCTCGTCAGCCGCCTATTCAGTCTATCGGCGCGGCGGCGATGCAGACCGCTCTGATACGATCAGCTATACCTACGTAAACGGCTCTCTGTATACCGTCGCGACCAAATGGGATGACCCTGCGTCTGCGCATGAGAAGGACGAATACGGAAACGCGCCGCTCGGCACGCAGGTTCTGCTGCGATGCGCCGCCGACGGCAGTGCGCTTGAGGAGCTTCACGCATTCGGTACCGGCTGCGGCGACTATCAGCCGGTCTATCACCGGGGCTATCTTTGGTTCCCCGTGCAGCTCATCACCGAGGGCGATATGACAGAGGATTCTGATACGCACAAGCAGCATCGCTTCCGCAGCGGCGGCTATGAAATCTGGGGCTATGAGCTCGCGACCGGAACCCTGACGAAGATCTACAGTGCAATGACGAACCCGGAGCAGGACTATGTCAATCTCGCGCCGCACGATCTTGCTGGCATCGGTGATTACCTCTATTTCAACTGCGATGACCGGAATATCGTCAGCGGAACCCGCAGGATCAACCTGCTGACAGGCGAGATCGGAAGCGGCATGGACATCAGTCTCAGCAGCGGCTGGACAACAGAATACGGTCTGACATATGCGGAGAACGCCGGCTGGTACCGTGTCGATCTGCACACCGGTGAGCAAACACTGCTTGGCCGTTTCCGCAGTGATACAGTACCGCATCTGACAGACGGCTATATTATCGGCGAAACAGTTTCAGCACTCGGCGATGCAGCAGTCGGTGTGCCGGCGGGTTCCCTGAGAAAGCTGGAACTCTGCGATACGGACGGTCAGCGGATTCGGGAGATTCCTCTGCCGGACATCCCCGTTATGGACAGCGGCGGTAAAGCGCAGATGCACCTGGCGGACATCTCAGACGGGCGGGTCTATGTCCGCCTGACAGTCAGCGGAGGTGCGCCCGGAACAGATATGGATGTGATCTTCTGCTGTGCGATTGACGAGATCTCACAGAACAACGGTGTCTGGACTGCCGTCATCGACAAAACGCAAAACTGAGAGGTGAGAATATGGCGAATCAACTGGAGATCCGGAATCTGACAAAGGAATACGGCGAGTTCCGCGCACTCTCAAACGTCAGCTTTACACTGAACGAGGGCGTGACGGGGCTGCTCGGCGCAAACGGTGCCGGCAAATCAACTCTGATGAAGCTGATGACCGATCACATCAAGCGCACCGGCGGCGAAATCCTCTGGAACGGCACCGAGATCCTGCAAATGGGGGCGAAATGGCGCGGACTGATCGGATATACCCCGCAGCTTCCCGGAGTCTACGATGACTTTTCTGCAAAGCGGTTTTTGTATTATATGGGTGCGCTGAAGGGCATGAAGCGCCGCGATATCAAGGAGCAGACGGTCGAAATGCTCGATGCCGTGAACCTCGGCGATCAGGCACATAAGAAGATCGGCACGTTCTCAGGCGGCATGCGGCAGCGTGTGCTGCTGGCTTCGAGTATGCTCGGGCGGCCGCAGGTGCTTATTCTCGATGAGCCGACCGCCGGGCTTGACCCGGAGGAGCGCATCCGCATCCGCAATGACATTGCGGAGCTCGCAAGAGACCGGATTGTCCTGCTCGCGACGCATGTCGTCAGTGATATCGCGTGTATCGCAAAGCAGGTGCTGCTGCTGCGGAAGGGGAGGCGCATTGCATTTGAAACTCCGCAGGCGCTTTTAGAGGATGCCGAGGGGAAGATCGGCGAATTTTCCGGTACATATGAGGAAATTCGCATGCTTCAGAAGCAGTATCCGAACGGCGAGATCGCACAGCACAAGGACGGCTTTGTTCTGCGCATCGCTGAGGATCCGCTGCCGGAGGGCTGCCGCCCTGTGACCGATGCCCTGACGCTGGAGGATGTGTGTCATCTATATCTAAAAGGAGACAGAGAATATGGCAGAGCTGCAAAGACTGCTGTTTAGCCCGAAGCGGCTTATTACGCTGCTGCTGATTGCAGTGGTGAATCTGGCGCTGTTTTCGGGCAACTGCCGCTCTGAGCGTGAACAGAACGCCGCCTACTATGCGCGGATGCGAAGCTGGGGCGTATTTGAGCAGCAGGAGGAACAGCGCAAAATGGAGCAGTATCTCACTGCCGATTATCCGCATTATCTCGAAATGGTGCAGTCACAGTCGCAGTCACAGTCGGTGTTGGGCAAGCTCTCACGAAAGACAGCGCAGAACGACTTTATCTCACGAAATCTCGAAAAAACCGCGCAGGACTACCGCAGACTCGGACAGGTGACGCTGGAAAACGGCGAGAATCGCGGTGTCCTTGCCGTTATGAACTATGATCTGACCGACATCCTGATGCTGATTGCACCGCTGCTGCTGGTGCTGGAGCTTTCGGGCGATGCAGCAACGGCAGTCGGCGCACTGACCCGCTCGACAAAGCGCGGGCGTATCCCGCTGACAGCCTGGCGGATGCTTGCAGTCGTGCTGCTTTCTGCACTGGACATTCTCGTACTGTACGGCGGGAATATCGCATATACAAGCAATTTCTACGGCAATCCCGGATTCGGGCGCGCCGTGCAGTCTTTGCCGCAGTTTCAGTATTGTCCCTACCGCCTCAGCATCGGCGGATTCTTCCTCTGTACGGCACTGCTGAAGCTGCTGGCACTGACAGTC
>CAMNJD010000349.1 GCA_946540705.1 uncultured Ruminococcus sp.
TTCAGTCTACTATAACGGCGAGGAGCTGCGTGATACTGATCTCACACAGCTCGAAAAAAAAGGAACCTATGCTGTTGTTGCATCCGGCTCCGATACAAAGGATCAGCTCTTTTCATTTACGATTGCTGCTCAAAAGACAGGTGCAGTCAGTATTTTTGAGGTCCCGGACGGTTTTCAGCTCACAAAGCTGGTGCTGAACGGAGATGCAAAAAAGGTTCAGGGTGCAGCGAGCATCAATATGGCAGATGACGGTGATTATCAGATCGGCTATCGCTGTGTTTCCTCCGGTGTGACCTATAATCTGAATCTGGTGGTTGATCATACCCCGCCGCAGGTGACATTTGACGGCGTTACGAACGGTATGGCAACCGGTCCTGTGTCAATCAAGGGGCTGGAAAAAACCGACCGGCTTCAGATCGAGCGAAACGGAGCAGAATTCGAGCTGAACTTTACGTTTGACAATGTACTTGATACACCGGGCGAATACCGTGTTCTTGTGACAGACGATGCCGGAAATACGCTGACAGAGTCTTTCCGGATCAGATTTTACCTGAATTTTCAGGGTGTTATCTTCACGCTGCTTGCGGCGGCAGTCGTCATCGGCGTTATAGTGTATATGTATATTTCCAGGAAGAAATTGAAGGTGAGATAACGTGGATCTTGGCGAAACGATCCGTGAGGGTTTTGAAGATATCCTATACAATTTTGTATATGTTATATTTTACTATATTGAAGCTGCATTGTGCCGCGTTATCAGCTGGCTGGAAAGTCTGTTTAATGTGTTTGCCGGCATTGATGAAGCAAAATACAACGGAAAAGGCGCATACCTGATTGATATTTTCTTCGGAAACAGGATTTTCAATGCGATTTATCTCGGCATGGCAATCATCGGCATCACGCTGGCATTCATTTTTACGATTATCAGTGTCGTTAAAAAAGCGGGCGATCTGGATGACAAGGTGAAAATGTCATATGGGCAGATTCTCCGTTCGCTTCTGCGCAGTATCGTGATTATTGTCAGTATGAATCTGATTGTTACATTATGTTTTGGATTTACAAGTGTTCTAATGGAATCAGTGACGGATGCTTTCCGAAAAGCTCCGTCCATCGCAGATGGTCCTGACCGGATTCAATATACAGATGAACAGTTTGCTGCAATGTCCCGAATTTTCAATACCATCGGCAATTATTCACTGAATCCTTCATATAAAAGCCGATATAATCTTAATACCTGCTATAACGAGATCCGCACAGATCTGAAATATCTCGGCGATACGCGCGTTTTTAATTATGACTATCCCGACACCGACAGCAGCGGAAAGACAGATTACACATGGCAGTATGCACTGGAGAGAATTGCACGCGCGGCAGATTACAATTCAGAGTGGCCGGCTGATAAGTATAACGAGAAAATCTCCGGCGCGATTCTGGAATGTATGGATCTGTTGAAAACGGACCCGAGCTTTCATGCACTGGAGGAGTATACACGCCCGGAGTATGAATACACGATGCAATCCGGTTCTTTGGACGAATTTGTGTTTCTGATCGGAACAATGGGCATGGGCGTGTCAGACAGCTCCGATACGACCGCTTACAATGAATCGCCGGATATTTACGACAATGTCCGCGCACCGTATTACCGCGGGGAAAAGTCAATCTATAATCTTGATCAGGTGAATGAGGACTTTGATATATCCGTCACCAAAACAAATTATCTGGTCGCATATTTCTGCGCAGCAGTTTTGCTGATCAACCTTGCTACGATCCTGCTGAACTGCATGGTGCGCATTTTCAATCTGATGTTCCTATATCTGATCGCACCGCCGATCGCTGCAACGATCTCATTGGATGACGGGGGAAAATTCAAGCAATGGACGATGGCCTTTATTGTGCAGCTGTTTTCGGTTTTTGCGACGGTCATTTCCATGCGGCTGTTTCTGATTTATGTTCCGATCATTTTGAACCCGACCTTTGAAGTTTCCTCCAGCACGATCATCAATATGCTCGGCAAAATGGTTATGATCTGGGCAGGCGCGAAGGCTGTCGGAAAGGCAAACGGCATCCTGACGGGCATTCTGACAGATAATGCAGGAATGCAGTCGCTGATGGCGGGCGATATGTCCAAGGAACTCCGCAACAGCAGCATCGGCAGAATGGCCTCGAGTGCCAGAGAATGGGCAGAAGGAAAGATCAAGAGCGGTGCCTCCAAGGTTGCAGGCACGGCAATTGATGTTGCAACACTCCCCGTTCGTCCGATCACCGGTGCCGCATCCGCACTCGGCGGAAAAATTGCATCCGGCTGGGATTCTCTGAAGCAGGGCGCTGATTCTGCCGGCATAAAGACAGTAAAAGGCTTGGGCAAGCTGACAGCGGCAGGCGCTTCCCTAGCCGGAAGAGGCATCAAAGCCTTATGGAAAAAGGCAACCGGGAACGGCTCGGGTTCATCCGCAGGCAAGCCCGGAACAAAACCGTCTTCCAGCCAGCGCAATACCGGCACGGGTAAGAATTCAGGCGGAAAGAACGGAAACGGCAACCGTCCGGTACCGCCGAAAAGAGAAGGCGGCGCAAACCGTAAGCAGAATCAGGGCGGCGGCATGAAACCCGATCGGCCTATTCAGGATATGGAAGGACCGCAGATCAATCGCAACGCAAACGGAGTCAAGCAGGATGAGCCGATTGCCGATCTGAAAGGACCGCAAATCAATCCGAATCCCGGTATTCCGCAAAATCTGCCGGATGCAGGCGGTAATCGTCCGGTTCCTCCGAACCGCGGCGGAAACCGAAACCGTCGCGGCGGCGAAAATGCTGAGAATGCCGGTCATGCCGGACAGAATATTCCGGGACAGCACGCAGATGTTCGTGCGGAGCAGGGCGGCAACAGGCAGCCGGAAAACCGAGCAGACGGAAATCAAAATAATCCGCAAAATCCGCGGCAACCTCTGAACAGACAACAATATGAGCATTTGTTCGGTCAGGATCCGAATGCCGATGACGATCATGCCCAGCTTCCGCAAATGGGCGGCGGCG
>CAMNJD010000350.1 GCA_946540705.1 uncultured Ruminococcus sp.
AGGCTTGAGCGAAACTTTTCATATGGGCGAAATTAAAACTATTTGTTTTAACCTTATTTTTCCGACCACCTAAAAAATTACATACCCAAAAAGCCGCAGTAACCGTCAGATCATCAACAGCAGCCCCAAGGAGGTGTGCCGCTATGGAAATGTTCAATGAAATGCCGCAGTCAGTCCGGGAAGCCTACGATACAAACCGTCTGCATATGCAGGAGCTGAAGGCAAACTACCGAAAGCTGTTCTGGTTCTCGGTCGCGCTGGGCGCGATCTGGTTCGGGACATCGTTTTTCGTCGGTGCAGTCTCCACCATGAACGAGAATGTCCGCGGGCCGTTCAAATTCTACACGGCAATGGGCACCGGCATGGCGCAGATCCTGCTCGCGCTCGCAACGATCTTTTTCGGCTGGCTCTCCGCGAGAGGCCACCGCATCGCGAGCCTCATTCTGCTCGGCATTTACGCGGTCTGCCTGACGATGATCCTCGTGAACGGCAGCCTTTCGATCGTCGCATCCAATATCCCGCTGCTGATCGCAGGCACTGTGCTGCATCTCTGGGCGCAAATGCTGTTCAACCGCGATGCGGAGCTGAAGGAGCAGCCCGGATATCCGGTCTTTTCCGCAGAGGCCGCGACCAAAGCACAGTATTATGTCTCCCCCGATGTCAGCGCCCGCGCAAGACAGGCGCGTGACACCATGGAAACGATCGACGGCAGGGAGGCGCCGAACCCGGTGAAGCAGCCCGTTCCGGAGGCTGTGTCCCGGGATATCGTGCTGAACGATATGTACGCAAACCGCGTACCGGGGCAGGCTCCGCCCAAGCTCGGGCCGATCTCGCTTGAATCGCAGACCGTCGCCTATCAGCCGGAGATCCGCTCCGCTCTGCCCGCTTCGGTGCTCGACAGCCCGCAGGAGACGGCCGCAGAACCGAAAATCTCCGGCGCAGCAGCACCGGTGCCGGTCACGCTTCAGCAGTTTGACGCGCACCAGATGCAGCAGACCGTACAGACACCGCAGACGCATCCCGAAATGCTCCCGCAGGTCACGGCAGAGGAGCTGCTCGGCGATATGTCCGCGCTCGGCTCCGGCAAGAATTATCAGCCGCATGAGGAGCTGCTTCCTTCCCCGGAGGAGGTCAAGGCAAGGCTTGCGGCAATGAAACAGGCAAGACAGCAGGAGGGCTGAGCATCACAGAATCCCCCGGCTGCCGCAGAGCACGGCCGGCTCCCGGCATCAGCCGGCGTATCGGCATATCCGAAAAAATGACAGAAAGGCGGTGCGGCAGTTTGTTCGCAAAAGTCAATAGTCTGGGGCTGTTCGGGCTGAATGCGTTTCCCGTGGAGGCCGAAATTTCCGTCAGCCGCGGACTGCCGCGCTTTGAGATTGTCGGGCTTGCAGACGCAGCCGTGCAGGAAAGCCGCGAGCGCATCAAGGCTGCGCTCCACACCTGCGGCATCGTGTTCCCGACCAACAACTGCGTCGTCAACCTCGCACCCGCTGACCGCCGCAAAAACGGCAGCATGCATGACCTCGCGATCTTTACCGCGATCCTCGCAGCCCTGGGGCGCGTGCAGCTCCCGGAGGACGCTGCCGTCATCGGTGAGGTCGCGCTCAACGGAGATATCCGCCCCGTCAACGGCGTTCTGCCGATGACGCTCACCGCAAGAAAAAACGGCATCCGCACGATCTATGTGCCGATGCAGAATGCAAGAGAAGCCGCCGTCGTCGAGGAAATGACTGTCTTCGGCGTTGCCAATGCCAAGGATCTGCTTGAGCATCTTGAGGGCGGCAAACAGCTCGAACCAATGCCGCATATCGGTCTGACGCAGGTCGCGCAGATGCAGGTTCCCGATTTCGCGGATGTCCACGGACAGACAGCCGCCAAGCACGCGCTGGAGCTCGCAGCAGCGGGCGGCCACAATGCACTGCTGATCGGGCCGCCCGGCAGCGGCAAGAGCATGCTCGCGAAGCGCATGCCCGGCATCCTGCCTGAGCTCACCTTCGCGGAATCCATCGAGACAACGATGATCCATTCGGTCGCGGGGCTGCTCGATGCGGAGCATCCGCTCGTCACGGCAAGGCCGTTCCGCTCCCCGCATCATACGATCTCCTCGGCAGGACTTGCCGGCGGCGGCACGATCCCGCATCCCGGCGAGATCTCCCTCGCCCATAACGGCCTGCTCTTTCTCGATGAGCTCGCCGAATTCGACCGCAGGACACTCGAGATCCTCCGGCAGCCGCTTGAGGACCGCGAGGTGACGATCTCCCGCGCAGCAGGCACGATCCGCTATCCCTGCTCGATCATGCTGATCGCGGCGATGAATCCGTGTCCGTGCGGATATCTCGGCCATCCGACACGCCCCTGCACCTGCGGACAGCGTGCTGCGGCACAGTACCTCAACCGTATCTCCGGGCCGCTGCTCGACCGCTTCGATCTCCATATCGAGGCCGCACCGGTCACATTTGATGACCTCTCGGCCACCAAACAGGAGGAGCCGAGCGCCGAGATCCGCAAGCGGGTCATTGCAGCGCGGAATATCCAGAACGAGCGCTTCGCCGGCACCGGCATCACCTGCAATGCGCGCATTACGCCGGACAAGCTCGCAAAATTCTGTCCGATGACCGACCGCGCAAAGGCCATGCTGAAAGCAGTCTTTGAAAAGCTCGGACTCTCCGCAAGAGCCTATGACCGGCTGCTGAAGGTCGCAAGGACAGCCGCCGACATGCAGGCTGCGGAGGTCATTGATTCACCGCATATTGCTCAGGCCGTGCAGTACCGCACACTTGACCGCAAATACTGGAACGCCGGCCGTTCCGGGCAGGAAAGCTGAAACCCGCAGCAAAGAAAGCATAAATCGCGCTGCGATACAAATAATAAAACAAAAGAAAACAGGGGCTAATAAAGATTTGGGTGGATTCTCGCACAAAAAAGGTGGTTTAGAATGGTTAAATAGAATAAGGTATCGCTTCGCGATGCTATTTTGAATGGGGAAAGCAGCCCTACGGGGTACTTTCCCCAAGCCCCAATCTTCCC